>JAROAZ010000200.1 GCA_029432775.1 Pontiellaceae bacterium B12227
TTTTCCAGTCCGGCTGCCTCATTGGTTGCCCCCAGAATGATAATGGATGCCAGGCCCGTTACAATCCAGGGCCAGCCGTTCAGCACGTAGTAGCAGAAACCGAACCATAAGAGCGAATGCGATGCATTCTTTTCATCCTTTGATGCATAAATACGCTGGCCCATAAAACCGCCAGAGGTGGAAAGTTCAATACTGTAGATCAGCAGCCAGCCAAAAATCAGCATCCAGCTGAAATTCGGATTCCATGCGGAAGGGTCGGGAACAACACGCATAGCACTTCCGCTCCAATCGGGAACAGCCATCAGTTGCTCCCGCATAGCGAC
>JAROAZ010000201.1 GCA_029432775.1 Pontiellaceae bacterium B12227
GTATAGATAACGAAGTGCAATTTTTTAAGATTGAGCATTCTGTAGAATTATCTTATTAAGACGGTGTTCGAATAGCGCGTTCAGTTTATTCGGGGCTATGGCCTGATTTTACGAAATTAACAAGGATATCAGAGGCTCCTAAAATAATGAAACCAATATGCTGAACCCATCAAGAAATGCTGTTTTAGATCCTGAAACAGCGATATTTACGTGGATATAAGATACTCTTATATCCTGATATTGGGGTAACTAACGTTATGGAATATATTGACCTTCAATCATTTGAGACTTTTATGTCAGAGCGTGATCTGGTGCCTGA
>JAROAZ010000202.1 GCA_029432775.1 Pontiellaceae bacterium B12227
GTATAGATAACGAAGTGCAATTTTTTAAGATTGAGCATTCTGTAGAATTATCTTATTAAGACGGTGTTCGAATAGCGCGTTCAGTTTATTCGGGGATATGGCCTGATTTTACGAAATTAACAAGGATATCAGAGGCTCCTAAAATAATGAAACCAATATGCTGAACCCAGCAAGAAATACTGTTTTAGATCCTGAAACAGCGATATTTATGTGGATATAAGATGCTCTTATATCCTGATATTGGGGTAACTAACGTTATGGAATATATTGACCTTCAATCATTTGAGACTTTTATGTCAGAGCGTGATCTGGTGCCTGA
>JAROAZ010000203.1 GCA_029432775.1 Pontiellaceae bacterium B12227
GAAATAACTGGCGAACCCGTTGCCCCCGGACCCGTCGAAATGCGCACTCAGTCCATCTGGATTCGTTGTGATGTTTGCCGCGCCACCCAGGGGGCCGGCCAATGTATTGCCGTTTCCGGAGGAATCATCAGCCAGGTTCCCGTCGGCAAAGTCATAGATGGCGATGGGCTGTGCATAGAACGGGTTCTGCGCAGTCTCACTGGAAGCCTGCACCCCCGCTTCCAGCCAGATATTGCTCGAAGAGGCCGACTGTATGCTGAAGGATGCCAGGGAGGACGGCAGCAGGGCGGATGCAAGCTGCTGGGTATACACGCC
>JAROAZ010000204.1 GCA_029432775.1 Pontiellaceae bacterium B12227
TCCGGATCAGCGAAGCAACAGAAAAGCCGTCAGAGCCAGCAACAGCCTTACATTCCAGCGAGTAACAAACAAATCCAGTATCTGCTCTCGCTCGGAAAATCGAGGGATATGACATTGGCTGCATTGAATGCAGAAGCCTCGAAGTTGTATCAGGTCGATTCGATCTACAACCTCAGTAAGCCCGATGCATCCAAGTTTGTGGATGTGCTGAAACAGGCTGCGTAGAAACAGAAATCAAGACCGAAGGTAAGCCCCGTCGTGTGTAGTGCATGGCGGGGCTTCTTTGTGTCTACAACAGGAGAATCAAATGAC
>JAROAZ010000205.1 GCA_029432775.1 Pontiellaceae bacterium B12227
TTGGTCGCATTCACGGTCATGTTCGACGGAGCCAGGTCCAGCATAAACGAGGCGGACGGGATACCGGTCGCGGCGGCGTCATAACTGTAGAGCTGCTCTGCCACCACGTTGGTGATAGCATCGGAGGTAATAACCGGAAGCGTGCCGGCGACCACAACATCAAAGCTCTGAGTCGCAACACCCACGACATTCGATGCCAGCAGCGAAACTGAGTTTGTACCGAACTGCGCGGCTGACGGCGTCCACTCCACCAGACCGTTGGTCGCATTCACGGTCATGTTCGACGGAGCCAGGTCCAGCATAAACGAGGC
>JAROAZ010000206.1 GCA_029432775.1 Pontiellaceae bacterium B12227
AGGAAACTTTCGATGCCGCCGGAACAGCAAGCACACGATCAGGGCAGCGGTTTTTTTGCTTCATCAATCAGCTTGAGCATCTCCGCCACTTTTTCAGGATAATCGGCAGACAGATCATTCTTTTCGTACGGATCGTCCTTCAGTTTGTAGAGTGCCGGACGATAAACCCGACGGCCGGCAGCGGCGTCGCTTTTCTCACGATCCATTTCCTTAATCAGTTTCCAATCGCCGTCAAGGATGGTGTCGCTGGTCGCGCCGGTGGTGTTGATCCAAAAGAGGTAGTCGTGCTCCTGCTGCGTGCCCTGC
>JAROAZ010000020.1 GCA_029432775.1 Pontiellaceae bacterium B12227
CATCCGCACCGATTCTCCGCACGGACAGCCCGGCGGTCTGTCCCTACCCTAAACTACTGGATGGCGGATTCGACGAGGGTGTCGGCGAGATGGAGTTGGGTTTCCTGTGCCGTTTTGAGGCGCGCTTTGAGTCGATCACAAAGCGCTATCAGTTCGTCGACTTTCGCCACGATGCGCTTCTGCTCAGCAATAGGAGGGAGGGGAATTGTTATCATTATCATCCTGGTTAATCCAAGATCCTTGTTCCCAATTCCATGAGTGTACTTCTGCGACTGTTCATAGCAGTGGGGGCTATTAAGGGCTAGTGCCATATATTCATCATGTACCTTGTCATTTGGTATCTTGAGAACAGCCACGTGCACCCAAACACTGAATTCAAGATCAAGATCATTTACCTTAGCAATGCCAGTGGTTCCGCCTTTCGTATAAAGAATGTCACCTAGCTCCGGCTTGACTCTCTTACAAAACTCCTCGTGATCTTCTTTTGATACATACTTTACAGTGCTCAAATCAATTGAATCAACATTGATGTTCCTTCCGGATAGAAAGGGAATCCCATTCGCTTCATCTACATATTGCGGTGAGAAGTGAGGGCCGTCTGCTACGACATGGCAAAGCGTTCCCATTAATGTCCATTCCCAGTTTGGAGGAAGATAGAATGCTAGCTCAACATCACTTACTAAAGGTAACTTTTTCGGTTTGCGAATTTTCTTATCCTTGATCAGCCGCTCCTTTTCGGCGGCGATTTTTTTTAGGAGTTCGGAGGCGGGTTCGTCGTTGGGATTTTGCGGGACGAGTTTGCCCATGACGGCGAGTTGGAGGATGGTTTGTTTGAGTTCGTCGATGCTGCTTTCGGTGGTGAAAAGGGTGTCGAAGTTGGATTCGATCATTTTCCAAGCATTGGAAAACCGGTCGGCGTCGCTGGCGGTCGTCAAGGCGCCGAGCAGCGTTTTTACCAGCGTTTGATGCGTACGCAGGCTGTCCTCCTGCCGCAGCTCCAACTGATCGCAAAGCGCCATCAGTTCATCGACTTTCGCGACGATCCGGTGCTGTTCGGCTGTCGGAGGCAACGCAATAACGGTATTTATGATCTTCTCTCGGGAAATATTGGGTTGGGCTCCTCCAGCCCCCATGCCGATAAAACGTGGTTTGTATGCTTTTAATAACGTGAGCAGGAAGATATTCGAAAATCCGCTAAAAGGGGTGCACGCGCATACCGCTTGATTGGTGGTCGCAGCCACACTAAGAATGGAAGTTTTTCCAATTGTTGCGCCATACATTGCTAACAGAACATCGCCTGGTTTGTTGTAGCGCAGGGATGATTTTTGTAGGGCGAGCTCTGTAACCGTTTCTTCTGACTCCGATATATAATTTCCAACAAGCTCACCTGATTTAAACCAAGGTATTTCGCCGCCGTATAATCCAGAATCTCCCCGCCGCGGAGTAGCTCCAGCGCCCCATTCGCCTAAGTCGTTAAGTCGAACGTATTCCCAGCCTCGCGGAAGGGATCCGTTTATTTCGTCGTCTGAAATCGCAGGGAGTTTTTTGGGCTTCTTGATCTTCTTTTCTGAAGCAAGCTGACACTTTTCCTTATTGATCTTCTTCAGTAGCTCCGAAGCGGGTTCGTCGTTCGGATCTTGCGGCACCAACAATCCGCGCACGGCCAATTCAAGAATCAGCTCACGCAGTTTTTTGATCCCATAAAACTCCTGTCCCTTCCCTGCCCCACGCCCGGCGGATGACTTCTGTTTGATCGCGAAAGACCAGGTATCGAGGTGTTCGGTAATCAGTTTTTCTGCGATCGCCATTACTCGTCCCCTGCCAGAGCGGTGGCCAAAATAGATTTTAACTCGTCGCGCAGGTTTTGGATTTCCCCTTGCTGGGTGCTGTATTCCGCCAGCAGTTCGGCGGGGTCGTGGTTGACGGCTTCGTCAACGTGCGGGTTGGAGATATCGAGGTTGTAGTTACGCGCGACGATGTCGTCGATGCTGACTTTCCACGCCTGCTCGGTCGCTTTGCGTTTTTTGAAGCCGTCGTCCTCGGCGCCCCACCAATCGATTTCGGTTTGGAATTCTTCGAAGCGCATGGGTTTGGTTTTGTTGTAGCTGGAGACGCCTTCCGGATAGGGATGTTCGTAGAACCAAATGTGTTTCGTGCCGGGCTGTTCGCTCTCGGGCTTTTTGGTGAAGAAGAGGATATTGGTTTTGATGCCGGTGTAGGGCGCAAAGACGCCGTTGGGCAGGCGGACGATGGTGTGCAGATTGCACTCGGTCAGCAGCTTTTCCTTGAGGCGCGTTTTCATGCCCTCGCCGAAAAGAAAACCATCGGGCAGAACAACGGCGGCGCGGCCGTGGTTTTTCAGCAGTTTAATGATGAGCGCCATGAAGAGGTCGGCGGTTTCGCGGGTGCGGAGGTTGGCGGGAAAGTTGTTTTCGATGCCGTCTTCTTCGGTGCCGCCGAAGGGCGGGTTGGTGACGATGACGTGGACGCGATCCTTATTACCGTAGTCCGTGTAGGGTCGGCTGAGGGTGTTGTCGTGCAGGATATTCGTCGGCGTATCGATGCCGTGCAGGATCATGTTGGTGGTGCAGAGCATGTGGGGCAGCGCCTTCTTTTCGTAGCCGTGAATGCTGTTGATCAGCGTCTCTTCGTCTTTGGCGGCTTTGACATAGTTGCTGCGCTTGTGGTCGATGGTGCAGGCGAGGAAGCCGCCGGTGCCGCAGGCGGGATCGAGCACGGTTTCGGCGAGCTGCGGATCGACGCGGTTGACGATGAACTGGGTGACGGCGCGCGGGGTATAGAATTCGCCGGCGTTGCCGGCGCTTTGCAGATCCTTGAGGATCTGTTCGTAGATATTGCCGAAGGTGTGGCGGTCGGCGGTGTTGTTAAAGTTGATTTCGCTGATCTTGTTGATGACCTGCCGCATCAAGGTGCCGGATTTCATGTAGTTGTAGGCATCTTCGAAGACGTTGCGAATGACCTGGGCGCGCAACCCGTTCGGGCCTTCGAGAACGAGCTTTTCCTTGAGGGTCGGGAACAACTGCATATTCACGAAGTCGCTCATTTCATCGCCGGTCATGCCTTCGGGATCGGCGGCCCAGTTGCGCCAGCGCAGGTGCTCGGGCAGCGGCGATTGGTATTCATCTTCGAGGAGTTCGATCTCGGCTTCGCGATCGTCGTAGATTTTGAGGAAGAACATCCAGACCAGCTGGCTGATGCGCTGGGCGTCGCCATCGACGCCGACGTCTTTGCGCATGATGTCCTGAATGGATTTAATGGTTCCGCTTACATTGCTCATGGTGGTGTGGTTCTCGTTTTTGTTAAAAGTTATCTTTTTTACAGGCTGTCTTTATATCTCACTTTTTGACCCGCAATCCGAGATATGGGTTTTTATATCTCGGTTTTCCCCGCCCAAAGCGACCTATAATATCACCTACCGTTACTTTTTTATCGCAAATCTGCTCATCGGGGAGCAGGCGGGACGCCTGCGATACACTGGCCGTACCGCAGGCGTCCCGCCTGCCCCGCCGAGCGGAAGCAACCACCGCAGGTTCCTACAACGCCTCCTGATAGAGCTCAACTTCAAGTTCCTGAAGCGCACTTTCGTAGTTTGCCTTGCCGCCGAAGACGTCGTTAATGATTTCAACGGGCGTGCCCATCGTATCGAACGGGGTGAGTTTGAGCACCTTGGGGCTTTCTATGGTGAGGACGCCTTCGTCGGCATATTTATCCAGCAGGGCTTCGAGGACGGCGCGGGCCTTATCGCCGTATTTGGTGAAGTAGTTGCGCTTTTTCACGTTGTCGGCCCGCTCTTTGCGCGTAAGGGGCGGCTGGTCGTAGGCGATGTGGCAGATGAGATCGAAGTCGCCGTAGGCCGCGCCTACCTCTTCTGCGAGTTTAGGCAGTTCGATGCCGTATTCTTCCAGTTCCTGGACAATGGCTTCTTTTTTCTTGCTGGTGTTCCACTTATTAATGAAGTCGTTGAGGGATGCATATTCCTTGCGGATGTGTTTTCGGCTGTAGTCGCAGTAGGACTCGGTGACCATTTGACCATTGTCACCAAGGTATTCGACGGTTTTGGCGAGAATGTTGACGTCCACGCCGCTGACGTGAATTTTTTTGGTGCCATATTCTGGCGAGCCTTCTTCAACTCCGCCGTCATCATCATCCGGATCGGGTTCGGGATCGGGGGGCACGGGATCATCGTCGACGCCCGGCTCGTAGATAACGACGGGGTCGCCGTCGAAGTCGGGGTCTTTAAATAGTTCGGTCGCGTTCTTGAAATCCATAACGGTGAAGAAATATTTGCCGTACTCCTCTTCAATGCGGGTGCCCCGCCCTACGATCTGCTTGAAGGTGGTCATGGATTTGATGGTCTTGTCCAGCACGATGAGCTTGCAGGTTTTGGCGTCGACGCCGGTGGTGAGGAGCTCCGACGTGGTGGCGATGACCGGGTATTTGGACTCGGAGTCGATGAAGTTGTCCAACTCGGCCTTGCCCTCTACGCTGTCGCCGGTGATGCGCATGACATATTTGGGATTGTCGAGGGCGAGTTGTCCTGCGGCGTTGACGATGGCCACTCGCATGCGCTCGGCGTGGTCGATGTCTTCGCAGAAAATGATCGTCTTGGAAAAGGGGTCGGTGGCCTTGAGCAGCTTCATAACGCATTGGGCAACGAGCTTGGTGCGTTGGTTGAGCACCAGAATACGATCCATGTCCTTCTGATTGTAGGTCCGGTGCTCGATTTCCTGTCCGAGATCGTCGGTCATGCCCGGCGGAGGCGTCCACCCTTCGAGATCTTTGTCGAGGTAGTAGCGGACGACCTTATAGGGAGCAAGAAACCCGTCATCAATGCCCTGCTTCAATTTGTAGGTGTAAACCGGCTCTCCAAAGTAGGTGATGTTGGAGGCGTATTTGGTTTCCCTGGGCGTGGCGGTGAGGCCGATCTGAACAGCGCCGGAGAAATATTCAAGGATTTCGCGCCATGCGGAATCTTCTGAAGCGCTGCCCCGGTGGCACTCGTCGATGATGATGAGATCGAAGAAGTCGCGCGAGACGTTCTTGAAAATCTTGTCTGCTTCGTCGGGGCCGGTGAGGGCCTGGTAGAGGCCGAGGTAGATTTCGTAGGCCGGATCGATCTTGCGGTTCTTGATCTTGGTCATGACCGAGCCAAACGGCTTGAAGTCGTTTACGAGGGTCTGGTCTGCCAGTATGTTTCGATCCACCAGAAAAAGGGTGCGCTTGGCTTTCTTTGCATGCCATAGACGCCAGATGATCTGGAACGTGGTATAGGTCTTGCCGGTGCCGGTGGCCATAACCAAGAGCAGACGGTTCTGACCTTTGGCGACCGCTTCGAGTACGCGGTTGATCGCTTCCGTCTGGTAGTAGCGCGGCTCTTTGCCGTAGGCGTCCTTATGGTAGGGCTCGAGAACCAGCGCCTCTTCGTCGTCTTCGATATGGCGGTGTTTTTTGTAGCGCTTCCAGAGTTCGGCGGGCGAGGGAAAGGATTCGAGGGGGAATTCGCATTCAATGTCTTCGCCGGATTCCGGGACCTTATTATGGGAGGCGAAGGCGTCCCCGTTGGAACTGAAGGCACTGGGTACATCGATAATATCGGCGTAGCCCAGCGCTTGCTGCATGCCGTGGCTTACGATGTGGTAGTTGTTCTTGGCCTCAACGATCGCGAGGGGGACGCCGGCTTCCCATTGCAACACATAGTCAGCAAATTTCTTTTTCTTCTTATTTCGCGAGGACATATTGCCGCGAACGATCACGGGCCCCGGCGTAAGGGTGACTTCGCGCCGAATTTGTCTGAATTGATCCCAACCGGCAGCCTTAATGGCGGGTGTTATAAAGAGATCGCAAATATCGATTTCGCTGAGTTGCTGTTTTTCTTCTTTGGTCATGTTACAACTTGCTCGGTTTGTGCGTGGTTGCCGGACCAAGTGTCACCCATTAAAGGTTCCGGCACAGGCGCCAAGCGTCAAACAGCACCACCTGCCCAAAATACGACAATTTAACACATATTTTGGAACAATACGAACCACTGAAACATTCCGCAAGCCAAGCCTTGAAAAGATATTTCCATGAGAAAAGCGACTGCAGGTTCTTCTGGCCCGGGAAATAACGACTATCTGCGGGAAGCTGTATCGGCTGCCCGTCGAATTGGCCGATGCAGCGTTGGGCAGAGCACGAGGCTGTTCGAGATGGTGTCGTCGTGCGACTGGCTGACCGGTGTCCAATCCCTGCCCCACTCCACGTCTGGTTAATGAAGCTTGCAAGAGTTTCGACGCAGCACACGGGTTTTTCCTCCTCTTTTCCCGGGTGCTGTTTTTTTTATGCCTACAGAATGCTCCATCGTGCTGAGAAGCGGATCCTGGCATCGCTTATGCTATATATATCCTGTTCGTTCTTTAACAATTTAGCCCAGCCGGTCAGAAACGTACTACTCTGATTCGTTAACACTACTAAAGGGAGCTTATAGCACCCACCTTGACACTTAAGGTTTCGGAGATGCACCTCTCCGCGTCTGGGCAGCTCTTCACCGCTTCGAGGGAACTCGGAGCGGTTTTTTTATGGCTAAAGAACTCACTTAAGCCGTCACAAGCCTCAAAACAGTCCGCAACGGTCAAAGAGAGCGGATGACATACTCTGCGGCCACTGAAAGCCCCGAGATGGCTTGTGCCGAAAACCGTTATTTTTCGGATGTTTCACTCTGCTTCAGCATTTCTTTGGCATTTCTTTAGCGGAAGAACATGTTTTTGCACCTACTTCTCGTTATTTCTGACAACTTTAAAAGATCCCTCTAAAAAGAAAAACCCTGCTACCATGAAGGTAACAGGGTTTTAAAGTGGCTCCGGCGGTTGGGCTCGAACCAACAACCAAGTGATTAACAGTCACCTACTCTACCATTGAGCTACGCCGGAAATCTCGTAAGAGGCGAACAAGGTATCGGAATCATGGAATTTGTCAACACCTTGAAATTAACTTTTTTTACTCTGTTTTTTCCAGTGGTTGGAAACCAAGAACTTGCGCTTTCCAAACATTGGAAATATTTACTTTTTACCCGAACTCCTGCCGCCCTTTTATGGCTTTTGCCAAGGTGGCGGAGTCGGAATATTCAATGGCACTTCCGGCCGGCAGACCGAAGGCAATGCGGGAAACTTTTACATCGCGGTTCGACAGCACCTCGTTGAGATAGCTGGCGGTGGCGTCGCTCTCGACATCAGTACCGAGTGCAATCAGCACTTCCGATATGTTCTCGTCGGCTAAGCGGCCAAGCAGCTGGTCGACGCGCAGATCGGCCGCACCGGTGCCGTGCATGGGAGAGAGGCGGCCCATGAGCGCATGATAGCGTCCCAGGAATCCGCCGGACTCTTCAATCTTCATGATATCGGCCGGCGATTCCACTACACAGAGAATGTGCGCATCCTTTCGGTGGCGGGTGCACAGTTCGCATGGATTAAGGTCGGCCAGGGTTACGTTGCCGCAACGGTCGCAATTGGCAATGCCATCATCCGCCTCCAGCAACGCGTTGGCCAGAATACGCATCAGGCCTTTGCTGTCCTGCACCAGTGCCATGGCCATACGCTCGGCCGTGCGCCTTCCAATGCCTGGAAGCCGGCTGAGCGCCGCGACTAGGTTATCAAGGGGAATAAGATGGTTCATTGGAGTATGGGAGTAGTGGAGGATGGGAGTAGTGGAGAATGGGTGTCACCCCCCTACCCCGATACGTCCTTACCCCAGCAACTTAAAACGGCATACCGCCCGGGAGGCCCATGCCGCCGGTGAGTTTGCCCATTTCTTTGGACATGGTTTCGGATGCGGAAGTCAGCACGCCGTCAACGGCAGCAAATACGAGATCCTCGAGCATCTCAACATCTTCGGGATCAACCGCATCGGGATTGATCTTGATGCTTTTAATTTTCATATCGCAGGTAGCCACGGCCGTAACCATTCCGCCGCCAGCAGAAAACTGCACTTCAGTTTTTGCCAGTTCGTCCTGCTTTTTCTTCATATTTTTCTGCAGGTCCTGCGCCTGCTTCATCATTTTCATCATGTTCATAATCCGTGTTCCTTTCAGTCACTTTTTGTCGAAGGTCTTTGGGTCGAAGGTCAAAAGTCCTGCCGGCAAACTCACCCGCGACTTTCGACGTTCAGACATTTGACCCTAAATCATTCCCTAATATCTGTAATTTCCCCATTAAACGCGTCAACGACAAGTTTGACAACGGGGTTTGCATACCATTTCTGCTCTTTGGTGAGCATGACGGTGTTGTCCGGGCCGAGATCTGTGACCGGGTTATCGGTCGGCAATGGACGGGGGTCATCGGCTTTCAGCGGCTCATACGTGATCGACATTAAACGGCCGACCACCCGCTCGACCGCCCGGCCGAGCGCCAGCTTGGCGCGGTCGTCTTCGAGGCGTTTCCGATCTTTGGAAAATTCGGGATCGAACCCGACGACCAGGTGCGTTTCATCGGTTCGAAGGGGAGCGGTGTTCAACAGACAGCCTTTGGCGAGCGCATCGGCCTTGCCGACGCGGTCGATGATTTCGTTCCATTTCTCAAGCAAAAGTTTGACCTCGGAATCAGAGGTTATCTTTTTTTTTTGAGGGGTCGCAGCGCCGGGAACGGCGGCTGCGGCGGGTGCAGCATCTACATCCCGGCCGGATTTAAAGTTTTTTTTTAGGTCGGCTACCTGTTTAAGCAGCTCGTTGATGGTGGCGGTTTCGGCGGCGCGAGAACAGCGAATGAGCCCGGTTTCCAAGAGGGTTTTCTTGGAAAGGGCGTAGCGCATACGGCCATCCGTTTCCACCAGGGCGTCGATGATGCGGAGCACACGACCGGCTTCGGTATCCGGGGCCTGGGTTTTATAAAATTCCAACTGGGCTTCCGGCAGTTCGAGCGCATTGGCATCGTTTCCGGCATAGAGCACCACCAGCAGGTTCCGGAAGCTTTCCATCAGCTCCATAATCACCCGCTGCAGATCTTTTCCGGCCTGATCCATATCCGAAATAATGTGGATAATCTTCGGCACATCCGATTTGAGAATGGCGACGGTTAAGTCTTCGAGCACGTGGCGCGAAACCAGACCGAATACGGCCAGCACGTCCTCTTCGCCGATCTCTTTCCCGCGAAACGAAATAATCTGGTCGAGTGCGGATTCCGCATCGCGCAGGCCGCCTTCGGCTCCGCGGGCAATGGCGAGGAGTGCATCTTCCGTGATGGTGATGCCTTCGTCTTCACAGCCGCTCCGCAGCCGTTCAACAATGTCCTGCACCGAAATGCGGCGCAGGTCGAACCGCTGACAGCGGGAAAGAATGGTGGGCAGCACTTTATGCACATCGGTGGTGGCAAAGATGAACTTCACGTGATCCGGCGGCTCTTCGAGTGTCTTCAGCAACGCATTGAACGCGGCCGTTGAGAGCATGTGCACTTCGTCGATAATATAAATTTTGTAGGGTCCGCGGGCCGGGGAATAGCGGGCGTTATCGCGCAGGTCGCGGACCTGGTCGACGCCGTTGTTCGAGGCTCCGTCGATCTCGATGACATCGAGGCTGTTGCCGGCCATGACTTCTTTGCAGGAGTCGCAGACATCGCACGGGGTGGGGGTGGGGCCCTTTTCGCAGTTGAGCGCCTTCGCCAGAATTCGGGCCGACGTGGTTTTGCCGGTTCCGCGGGAGCCGACGAACATATAGGCGTGGGCCACGCGTTCGGTTTCGATCGCATTGGTCAGCGTCTTGGTGACGTGCCCCTGCCCCACTACATCAGTAAACTGCTGCGGGCGCCATTTTCGTGCTAGAACTTCGTATGCCATAGTTTGCGAGGTAGATTGGATGTCTGGATGACGGGATTACTGCTCTCAGAGCTTAGCCCGGCCGTTCCTCATTCCAATATTCCATCCTTCCAGTGATCCACTACTCCATCCCTTCACAGGAAGAGAACGAAAGGGCTCCCGGCCAACGCTCCCGCCGGCGATTCCGAACACCCGAAAAACATGGTGTACCGTTGCTGCCTTCCGACCCTGGCGGGGTTAACCCGATCTCGTCATCCGGATGCCAACGCTCAACACGCGTGCCGGGAACCGTCTCGTTCCCTTCCCGTTTTAAAGGGAAGAACGAGGAAGATACTAGGGGCTTCGGGTCAAGGCAAGCCCGAGCAGTTGGAAACTCGATTTCCAACCGTTGGAACCTTAGTTTGCGCGGCGAATCATGTACAACCCGCCGATCTGACCGAGAACGATCGGAACCCAGGGCAAAAGCCAGGGATAGAGCCCGGGGCTTTTATCGAAGGTGTCGGAGAGAATGATAAAGACGTAGTAGATGAACATGATCATCAGGCTCATCAGCATGCCGATGGACGATTCTTTGCGGTGCGAAGTGATCCCCAGCGGAATGGCAATCAACACAAACATCAGCGGTGCAAGGGCCAGACAGATCCGCTGATTGAATTCAATCAGGTTGCGCCCATGCTCAATGCTCAGATCATATTTCTGCATCCATTCCATGTCGGAATCGGGATTACGAATGACGTAGAGCAGTTCGGAGAACGTCAGGAATTTTCTTTTTTTGCGCACAGAACTGCTTTTGGTCATTTCATTGAGATCCACGCGGATCGGGTGCTTTTTGGCATTAAAATACTGCGTTTTTCCGGGATTCCGGGGGTCCGCAATTTCGACGCGGACATCGAACAGATCAATTTTCAGAATCATGTTCTCCGTATCAAGCGTCATGATTCCGCTGTCGGCCCGAATGGTATCCTCGATTTCCCCCGTATCTTTATCGACTTTATAGACGATCAGATCCTTGACCTTATTCCGGTTCTTTTTGCCCACGTAGATCATATAGCCGGGGAAATCGCGAATGAAGCGTCCCTCTTCCAGCAGTTTGATCGGATCTTCCACACCCATACTCAGCGCATTTCTTTTCAGATATTCCGCGGCGTAGGTGGTGCGCGGGTAAATGACGAAGCTGTTGTAGAAACAAATTGCAGAAAGAAAAACAGAAAACAGAATGACCGGCGAACCGATCTGCCACAGGCTCAGCCCCCCGCTGCGCATGGCGCTGAGCTCGCTGTCCGAGGAGATTCGCCCAAACAGCAGCAGCGATGAAAACAGTGCGCTGATCGGAATGGTATAGGACAAGGAGTATGGGAGGGTGTAGAGCGCAAACTGACCGATCACTTCCAACGGCAGCCCTTTGGCCATGTAGTCGATGAGCTTGTACATCGTTCCGATGCTGAATGCAAAGGTGATCAGCAACAGGGCTGTACCGAAAATCGCCAGAAAATCGAACAATAGATATTTAGTGAGTTTCCGCACGCTAATCTCCCGAAAACTGACGATCGTACAATTGCTTATATACAGCATTACCGGTGTAAAGCTCGTCATGCGGACCGAAGCCGACGATTTGGCCTTCATCGAATACCGCAATTTTGTCGGCATTCCGGATGGTGCTGAAGCGGTGCGCAATCACGATGACTGTTTTATTCCGGATCAATTCCTCTAGAGCGGTCTGAATCTTTTCTTCGCTTTCGGAGTCCAGTGCGGAAGTGGCTTCATCCAGAATCAGAATGGGCGATTGCTTGAGGAAAGCCCGTGCGATGGCAATACGCTGCTTCTGGCCGCCGGATAAACGGGTGCCCCGCTCACCGACCACGGTCTCGTATCCATCGTCCAGTTCCAGAATAAAGTCGTGCGCGTAGGCGTGCCGGGCTGCTTCATAGACCTGCTCATCCGTTGCTGCAGGATTCCCGACCCGAATATTATTCAATACGGTTTCGTTAAACAGGAACGTATCCTGCGAAACCACCGATATCACGGACCGCAAAGCGTGTTTGGAAACGGTACGCACATCCTGGCCATCGATCTTTACAGAGCCCTTTTCAACATCGTAAAAGCGCGGAATCAGATCGGCCACCGTCGATTTTCCTGCTCCGCTGGGGCCTACCAAAGCCACGCTGGTGCCGGGTTCAATCGTCAGATTGATGTCGCGCAGCACCCATTCTTCCAAATATCGGAAATGCACTCCCTCCAGCTCAACGCGTCCGGTGATTTCGCCGAGCGGTTCAGGTTTTTCCGGTTCCGGCACCACATTGGATTCATTCAGAATATATTCAATACGCTGCAAGGCGGCTTCTCCTCGTTTCAGCGACATGTGAATTTCACCGAATTTTTTGACCGGCTCATAGGCCATGTAGAGTGCTCCGAGCATGGCCACCGCCACCGCCTCGATATTCTGCTGAATCATGTAAACCAGTGCACCGGAAACACAGAAGACCCCGATAATTTCGATGGTGGGACGAATAATTTGTCCGTATTTCACCACTTTCATAGAGAGGTGACAGAAATTATCCAGCGCGTGATCAAACCGCGTCATTTCGGCTTCCTGGAGGTTAAAGGCGCGAATTTCGCGGACGGCACTCAGGTTTTCACTGACCAGCTTGGAGATGTCTCCACTCTGGGCCTGTACCTGCTTGGCCCGCTTCAGAATCTTTTTACCGAAAATACGCAGCGGCAGAATGATCAGAGGCACGGTTGCAATGAACATGATAAGAAAAAGGCCGTTTTTCTCCTGAAAAGCCAGATAGATCAGTGCACCAACCGCACTGAGCATGGTTACCGGCTGCTTTACCAGATCGTTCGCCACTTTTGTCAGAACCTGCTGCAAAGCCATGGCATCGCCTAACACACGGGCCATGAGATCGCCGACCGTATTCTTGTGATAAAAGGACATCGGCAATTGCTGCAGCTTTTCCAGCACATTGCTTTGGATTTGCAAAAGCACGCGCATTCCACAATAGGAGATCAGATAGGTATTAATGAATCCGCTCACTCCGCGAACCGTCATTGCGATCGGAAAAATGGCAACATACATCACCATCAGTATCAATTCAGGACGAGGATCTGCAAAAATGACCGGAATCGCTTTATAGAGAAGAAACGGGAGCCCGAAGCCGCCCGCCACGCCATAAATGACCCCGGCGAGCATGCCGCCAATAAAAGATCGTTTCACCGGTTTCAGATACTGAAAATACGGAGCGTAGATTTTTATATTTCCCAGAAATGATTTTTTCTTAAAACTCATAGCCGCCCTTTTTACCAACTTGCCTCCGCAGACTCCATCTAAAACCATGACAGCCTGAATACGGAAGCAAGGCCGAATCGATCTCTTTTATTCTGGTTTTGCTATTATCCCCTTTTTAGCTGATTTTATTCAGCATGAGTAAGGAGATCCATATTATTGAGCCTACGCTGGAGAACCAGATTGGTCACTGCTACAGCTTTAATCTGGCTTTATCGAGTCATTTGGACTTTGAAAAGAACCACTATCATCTATGGCTGAATAAAAATGCGGAGCTGGATCTCAATCGTAAGTTTACCCTTCATCCCTATTTCCAACGGAAACTTCGTCGTATCCAGCTGGCTCTTCTGTTGAGCAAACTGCTGAAGCAGGAACAGCATTCTGTATTCATTCCAACCTGCACGTTGACTGATCTGGAAATCCTCTCTTTGTGTGCTGGTGGAAGCCATCGAAAACAAAACCGAATCACCGCGTATGTTCACTGGTTCAAGTTAAAGCCCAAAAGAGTGAAGCGATTACTTCGGCTCGCAAATAAGCTGGAAGCAATTCATATCCTCGTACCCACAACAAAATTACATACTGTGTTTAAGAAGGCCGGTTTTAAGCGGGTTTCGATCGTTGCCTATCCAACTGAGATCAGCACTGACATTGCTTTCCCGGATCAGGAACCTGCATTTAACAAGGTCATCTACAGTGGAGCCGCCCGAATCGATAAAGGATTTGTGGAAGTCACCCACTATCTCCAATATCTCGAGGAGAACAAAAAAGAGATTCCCATCTCGATCCAGACATCCTCTACGCACTCGGGTTCCATCCCTGCGCAACTGGAAACCGCACTGGACCGAGTGAAAAACAGCCGCTATCCATGGCTTACGACCGTCGAGCAGACGCTGGATATCGATCAGTACCGGTTGAATTTCCAACAGTCGATTTCTCTCATGTTTTACGACCCGGCTGATTTCGACGAACGCATCAGTGGCGTTGCCCTCGATTCGCTATGCATCGGGGCGCCCATTATCTGTAACGAGGGACACTGGATTGCACAACAGGTGATGAAGTATAACGCAGGAATTGTACTGCCCGACATCAACAACGAATCGATCCATGACGCCGTACAGGAAATATCCGAGAACTTTGCGGCCTATTATGAACGGGCGCGCCATGCGAGCCGCGACATTCTGGAAATCCACAGCCCCCGTCATCTGGCAGCGGCCATTGAAAACTAAGCTTGTTTCGTTTTCCCTGCCTGATACAGCAGGTGATACTTTCGCCAGACCTCATGCGCCCGGTGGACCGCAATCTTCAAACCGAGTCGCCCATCCATAAAGCCCCGCTTCAGGATATAATCTTTCATAAAAACGAATACGGCATGCGTATAGGCGCTGCTGCGTGAAACTTTTTTATGCGCCTCCACCTTATCCTTCAGCCACAACGATTCATAAAACAGCGATCGTTGCTTCAGGTCTGCCCAATCCCGAAAGGAATAGTGCTCCAGACAGGTTTCCACCTTAACAATGGAGCCGGAAATCTCTAAAGCTTCGTGAACAGAGGTTTCACTCATGGTCCAGGAATCGCTCCTGAATATCCGCATGCACCAATCCGGAAACCACGCACCGTGTTTAACCCATCGCCCCTCAAAGTAGACCATCCGGTTGACCTGAATCCCGGAAACCGGATCCAGATTTGTGGCGAACAGCTTATACAGCTCATCCACTAATGTCTGATTAACAATTTCATCCGCGTCCAGCCACAGAATCCAGGGCTGTGTTGCTCTCTCAAACAACTTCCGGCGATTCACGGAAAAATTCACCCACTCATCCTCAACCAGGTTGACATCATGCTTCCGGCAAATCTCGAGCGAGCCGTCTGTGCTGCCGGTATCCGCCACAATAATTTCGCTGAATGCATGCAACCCCGAAAAACAACGTTCCAGGCGGTCCGCTTCATTCTTGCATAAAATGCAGACGCTGATAGGTAGAGTTGGTCTTTCAATTTTCACTATTCAGCTCACGTCAGCAATACGGTCTGCACTGCCAGAATGGGAATCAGGAAAAACAACTCCGTTTAAGACCTCTTCGAAACGGTGCGCATGCCAACTCTCGTCCTCATGGGCCGACAGCGGCACGTAGCTGTGATTAATTAGACCATCAACGGAGACCTCTTCAATGGCCTTGAGATAACGCAAGGCGTGTTTACGACAATCCTCCGCACTCATATCCCAATTAAAAATTCGCTGCAGCGCTGTTTTCATATCATCCACCGTATAGATCGCAAATACGCTGGGGAAGAATTTGAAGAATGCGTTCCCGAAAATCAAAGCAGGTTTTCCAAGAAAGGCTGCCTCCCAACCCAATGTTCCAGTAATCGTGGCAACCGCAAGCGAGCGGTTGATGAGATCAAACGTATTTATTTCGGTAGAGACCAACTTAACATTTTTCAAGTCTGTAATCATCGAATAAAATTCGCGAAACCTGCCACTTGGATCTCTTGTTTTCAGCATATTGGGATGTTCTTTAACATAGAGCATCACATCATCAGGCAGGCATCGGGCAATCAATTGAATAGCGAGAAACTGGTTAACATATCGGCCGCCCAAAGCATTGGTCGTTAACTCCGGTTGCACATGCAATCCAAAGTATATAAATTTTTGATTCAGGTCGACTTGAGAAACACACTTGGCTGCCGGCTCAAGAATTTCGTCATGGATCATCTTTCGGCGCTCCGTTTTCACAATGTGTTTGCGAAAACCATTCAATACCGCATCGACCATTCTTCCATGGCGAACCTTCGGCTTCATATAAAGCGGAGCTTCCATCCCCGTACGTGAAGAAAATTCAGTTTTCATACGCTCAGACAGATTTTCAAGGCCGACCTCATCTTCAACAGATTCCAGCGCTGTAGCGATCGGAGAAAAAAGCTCTTCCACCCGATGGGTATGCATATAGCTATCGCGAACCTGGAGATTGTAAAACATATCGATTTCGAGATTCAGATGTTTTGCCAAAGCATAGATCAGATAGTCGTATCCATCGTGCGGCACATTTCCGAAGATAACCTGTTCGATTTCATTCGCCGTAAGAAACTCCAACCAATACGCCAAATGTGTGTAATAAAGGTGATTACGAATATCGTGAAATCGATATCGCCCATGCCGAAAATGGGCCCGCTCAATCATCTTCAGGATAATTGGCTCATCATCGGCCAAGGCATCAAGCAACGCGGCATCGATCGCAGTCCCCTGTTTTGCCTGAAGCTTCATACGATGAATCGGCTCAGAGAACATATAGATATACTTATCCGCCGGAAGCTTCTCAGCTCCGGTTACATCGTCGCATGAGATATTGTAAACTCGCCCTAACCGAGCCAGTTTTCCTGAGAGGAAATTACCTAGCGCAGCTTGTTGAATGCGATCGTCCACCCTCAGAAATAATATATTTTTCGCTGTCACCTAAGCACCGCCTTCAAACCTAAAAAAATGGCATCCATGTTATCTCGTTAAATGTGCGTCGTTTAGCGGAGTTCCCCGCTTTATGTTACATGCGGCCTTCGACACAAGAACGCGGTCCATATGCTTTGGCATCATTCCGTATCCTGGTCGAATAGAGCGCACATTCGCCGCCGTAAAGGCTTCACCTTCCACGACATCAGCCACTACAAAAAGAGATCTCCGGAAAATTTTGCTTTTATCTTCATTCTGACTCGTACCGAATTTAACCGACCCCAATGACTGCTCGGCAATGCGCACATTCTGGACTAACTGCTTAAATTCATCGGGTTCCAATGAAAAGCCGCTATCGGCTCCTCCGTCAGAACGGGCCAGCGTAAAATGTTTTTCTATAACCGTTGCTCCGAGCGCCACGGCCGCTACCGGAACAGCAATTCCCAGCGTATGATCCGAAAGACCTACTCGGCATCCAAAGCGCTTTCCCAACTCAGGAATGGAGAGCAGGTTGGCATCTTTCGGTTCTGCCGGATAAGCACTGGTACATTTCAACAAGGTAATCTCCGGGCAACCGCTGTTGTTCAATGCATCCATCGCTTCCGAAATTTCTTCCAGCGAGGCCATGCCCGTCGACATAATCACGGGCTTGCCCGTGCTCCCGATCTTTTTAAGCAACGGAATATCGACCAGTTCAAATGACGCGACCTTGTGAATCGGCACGTTCAGCTCTTCCAGAAAATCTACAGAACTGGCATCAAACGGCGTTGAGAAAAATTCCAAACCGCACTCAGTGGCCACCTGCTGCAGTTCAGCATGCCACTCCCAAGGCGTATAGGCTTCTTTATAGAGATCATACAGCGTCCGCCCATCCCATGCTGTGCCCCCTGAGATTTTAAAATATTCATTATCACAATCAATCGTGAGCGTATCAGCCGTGTAGGTTTGCAGCTTAACCGCATCAGCCCCCGTAGTTGCTACCGCACGAATCGATTCACGTGCTCTTTCCAAACTTCCATTATGATTGGCCGAAAGCTCTGCAATAATATACGTGCTCATAGTTAAAATTTTTCCAAGATTATTTTATATTTGTGCCCATGCAGTTCAATGAAAGCGGGATATCTCTCGGGATCAGCAATCCGCAACATGTCAAATTGCTCGCGAATCGTTCGGTCGGGATCAATGCGACTGTCTTCAGGAATCCGTTTCCGATAATAGGTCTTCCCTTCCTTAGCCTGAGGAACGGCCTGCACCCGGCCGAAATATTCGACGGCATAACTCATTAAATCAATCTCTGCGCGGAAAAGCTTTTCATTAATTTCATCTGCCAGTTCATGCGCCTCAACCTCTATTGTGCTCTTTTTCCAAACCAAACCATCGTCGACCTTATCTGCCGCCTCAAAAAGCGTAAGCGTAATTTCATCCCGACCTTCAAGAACCTGCCAAACGAGCGGAGACCACCCTCGCCCTTCCGGCAAATCACTGGCATGAATAACCAGCACAGCTCCATATTCGGCACGGCATTCCGCGCCGACAATTTCTGTGCAGGAAATGAGAAACAAAAGTTCTCCCCCGGAACATTGAGCGCATTCTGAAACAATATTAATCTCATGGGATCCAGAAAACTGTTCAGCCCAGTCATAAAGGAAAGGTCTAACAGGATGGTCCTGACTGGAACAGAGTATATCAATTTTCATATTGTGTCCTTATGCACTCAACAATTCGTACGGCGCCATTTCCATCGACCAACACACGTCCTCTAAGCCTTTGATCTTCTCTTCGCACCGGATCCATCGACAAATCATAAAGAGCACTTTTCACCGACTCCACTTGAAGGGTTTCATGCCATCCTAAATTTATCGCCGCGCCGGCTTTATCCAACCCTTCCGCTATCCGCCGCTGATTTTCAGCAATCACAACAACCAGAAACGGCAAGCCCAGATAACAGAGCTCCCAACAGGTGCTGCCACCAGCACTTACCACTAAATCTGCCCATTCAAATACTGAAGCCATGTCTTTGACCGAAGATATCATTTCAATCGAACATGGAGATTGTTTAATCAATTCTTCCAGCGTTGCCCTATTTGGGTTAGCCGCCCCGACAATAACTTTCACGTTTAATGCAGGGTCATTAAGGGCATTTATCGCATGGATGATCACGCTGGTAACATTATCTAAATCACTGCCACCAAAGGTTACTAAAATATTTGATGCCCTTGCTGGGATTTCTTCATCAGAGATTGGGCGGTCACGGAATTCACGGCGAAGTAGCGAATAACGTGGGCCTAAGAGCCGAACGGCATCTGCATTAAGCGTGTAGTCCAATTCTTCAGAACCGACATTCTGATTCAGCAATACGTCGCAGTCATATTCAGACAGATGGTTATAATCATCAAGACAGAGCAGATGGATTCCTTGCGCCCTCACCCCCCGCTGATAGTTCGTATCAAAATGATACCCATCAGCGACCAGCCAAATGGGCCGTGCATCCGCTTCCGGGCGTGACCGCACGATGCAGGCGACGGTTTCATCCACATCTTCACCCTCAGGATGTGCGTGAGAAATCGGTTCAACCCGGAATCCTTCGCTGACCAGTCGGTTTAACAACTCATCGTTGCTGCAACAGGTCAGAAAAACAACCTCACCTCCGGCATCCTTCCACATTTGGCCAAGCGCAATACAGCGCATGACATGCCCGGTCCCCATCTGACTATTGGCATCCGCACGAATGAAAAGCGGCACTTCGATTGTTTCACTACTATCGTTTTCTGACATCCTTAATCCATCCGTTATTGACTCATGGCCTGATACATCAGTTCCGCCCGAGTCCAGTCTTCTGGCGTATCAATATCCTGAACCCGATAGCGAGGAAGAATCACTGGAGCTGCATCTACTGCGTAAATAGAAGGGGCCTGGATATATTTTTCTACATTCACCCAATAAAACTGCCCCGCATCATGATAGGTTTCCGGCAAATCCTGCGATCGGGTCAACCGATGCTCTGGCCAGATCATTTCCAGTGCCCCCGTTGAATTGACCTGAAGCCCCCGAAAAATGGGAAAAGAAAAACTGGTGACCGAAAATGCGGAGGTTGCTTGTGTTTCTTGTAATATCTCAAGCCCTTGAATCAAAAACTCAGGCTGAACAAAAGGCGCCGTAGCATAAAGACAGCAGGCATGATCCGGAAGTCCTCCATGATCGCCGAACCAGTTCAATGCATGTTGAATCACGGAGTCAGTCGTTGCATGATCGTTCGAAAGTTCTTCCGGCCGAGTGAACGGGACTTCCGCCCCCCACTTTTTTGCAACCGCACCAATTTCATCCGAATCCGTAGAAACGATAATCCGGTCGAAGACCGCTGAATTATTTGCCGCTTCGATGGAATGTGCAATCATGGGCTTTCCACAGAATTCACGAATATTTTTATTCGGAATTCGTTTACTCCCGCCTCTTGCAGGAATAATGCAGACATTCATCTCATGATCTCCTCTACCGACTGGATAACTCGTCCAACATCATCGTCGGACATGGTTGGAAAAAGCGGGAGAGAGATACACTTCTCATAGTAGGCTTCAGCAACCGGACACTTACCCTCGGCATAGCCGTATTTATTCCGGTAATACGGCTGCAGATGCACGGGAATATAATGAACCTGTGTACCCACTCCCAATTCGCGCAACTCCTGCATGACCTGCGCCCGGGATTTTCCAAGCATTGGAAAATCAATTTGTACCACGTAGAGATGCCAGGCAGAGCTTCCTCCGGAAAAGAGCGCAGGAGTCTGCAGGTTTTCCAAGGATTGGAAGGCCTGATTATAGGCATCCGTAATTTCCTGCCGACGGGCAATAAAATCATCCAGCCGCTTGAGCTGAGAAATACCCAGTGCACACTGCAGATCGGTAATCCGGTAATTGAAGCCCGGCGTTTCCATTCCATAATACCAGGGTTCTTCGGGGCGGTTGCGCACCATACCGTGGTTACGGAACAGGCGGCATTGTTCGGCCAGTTCATCGGAATCCGTCAGAATGGCTCCGCCTTCTCCGGTGGTCAGCGTTTTTACCGGATGAAAACTGAGCGTGGTCATGTCCGCCCAGGGATGTGCTCCAACCGTATGCGTCTGACCATCATGCTTCAGTCGGCTCCCCAGCGCATGGGCGGCATCTTCGATTACGACGGCTCCATTGTTACGAGCAATTGCGGCAATCGCGGGCATGTCACATGGTCGACCGGCGAAATCGACGGCAACCACCGCCCTGGTGTCCGCCTGCCAGTTTTTCTCCAACAGGTCCGAAGAGAGATTTAAGGTTTCCGGATCAATATCAATAAAATCGGCGGTAGCGCCAACATATTCCGCACAGTTGGCCGAAGCCAGAAAGGTGTTGGGTGAAGTGACCACGCGGTCGCCGGCTTTGATCCCGCCCGCCAACATGGCTACATGGAGGGCAGCGGTTCCGTTCGAAACCGCAATGGCATGCTTCGCACCGGTATAATCGCACAACGCGGCCTCAAACCGCTCAACCGTCGGACCACAGGTGAGCCAGTCCCCGTTTAAAACTTCCACAACAGCGTCGATGTCTTCTTGAAGAATGGACTGTCGACCATAAGGAATCATGCTGCCCATGAACTACTCCGCTTTAAAATCAGGATCAACAAACTCGACGATCTTTTTGCGGAGACTTTCAACCGTATCCCACTCGTCATTCGTTCCGGAATTGTAGGCAAAGCCCGGCTCCACTTTTTTACCCTTATGATGCCTGAGAAAATCTGCTTCAGGATGCTTGTAGGAGACCGTAGGCAGAATGGCGTAATATGGTCCGATATCAATGGTGCTCAGGGAATCCGTGGGTGTAATCATTTCCTCGTGCAGCTTCTCTCCGGGGCGAATACCGATCACTTTGGTCTCGCAGGAAGGAGCAATAGCTTCGGCCACATCCATGATTTTGTAGGAAGGAATCTTCGGAATAAAGATTTCACCGCCCAGATGGTTGTTCATGGCAAAGAGAACCAGTTCAGCTCCCTCTTCCAGAGAAATATTAAACCGGGTCATCTGATCATCGGTAATCGGCAGCACGCCATCGGCTCGACGATCCATAAAAAAAGGGATCACCGATCCGCGCGACCCCATCACATTGCCATAACGCACCACACTGAATTTAATATCGTGTTTACCGGCAATATTGTTAGCGGCACAGAACAGCTTATCAGAAACCAGCTTGGTCGCACCGTAGAGGTTGATTGGAGCACAGGCTTTATCGGTAGAAAGGGCAACGACACCTTTAACGTCATTTTCCAGACAGGCATCGATCACATTCTGGGCCCCGTCCACATTGGTTTTTATGCACTCATCCGGGTTGTATTCTGCGGTATCGACCTGTTTC
Organism: Pontiellaceae bacterium B12227; assembly: GCA_029432775.1. Lineage (GTDB taxonomy): Bacteria > Verrucomicrobiota > Kiritimatiellia > Kiritimatiellales > Pontiellaceae > Pontiella. The sequence continues at coordinate 21,902 of JAROAZ010000020.1, forward strand.
ACTGCTGCCGCATGAATCACATAATCAACCCCCGCCATGGCCCGCTTCATTCGTGCGCCATCCCGGACATCGCCGATAAAAAAACGCAGTCGCTGCTGCTCTTCGTGCGTATATTTCGATTTCAGCAGAAACTGCTTATATTCGTCCCTGCTGTAGATCACGATGGTTCCGACCGCACTGTTACGGAGCATCATCTCCGTCAGTTTTTTGCCCAGACTCCCCGTGCCCCCGGTAATCAGCACCCGTTTACCATCTAAATAGCTATAATCAGTTTTCATAAAGCTCAGAATTCTCCTAATAACCAAAGGTTTGAGTGCACAAGAATCGCTCACTTATGTCGAGGTTAATATCCATTTCAGACCAGCTGCCCGCACTGTTTAAGATATTTATCGACCACACGCAGAGAAACTATTTGTTCGAGCAATGGATCAGTAAACATTTGGTAATAGTTCTTAAAATTCTGGATGATCTCCTCTGCCTCCTCGGAATGCTTTCCATAATACTCGATTTTCTCGCCGATATCGGCGTAATCATCCTGCAATTCAACATAATGCTTCCCCCCGATTAACCGCTCTTCCATAAACCACGATTCCATTCTGGGTTTTCGCATAAAACAAAGGGAGTTGGACTGAGCAATCCATTTGAGATTTGTCGCCACATCCGTGCCTTCCAGCGAAAGAATAAATTTATATTTCAACTGCTCAGCAATCGTCATTTTCGATTTAACGTGTTCCTTTGGAACAATATCACACGGAGGATTCACCTGCCCGACATCACACAACGGGTGGTTCCAGTATTCCTTCAGGAAATCCCGGCGGGTTTGCTGCCACCCCGCTCCGCGCCAGACCAGCAATTCCTTCTTATCCCGAAACGGCGTATTATCCTGAATCGAAACAAAGTGGCGAACCTGATTCAGCCGGAGCAGCACATTATTCTGATTATCGGCTGCAATCGGCCGGCTTTTCACCAACGCCGGTTCATCTTTGATGACCCGCACATCACCGAATTCATAATCAAACTGCACTGCAGCGGGAAAATAGCGCAAAACCGAACGTAGGTCATAATAGTACGCCGAACGTTTTGACGGAGAAATATCTCCCAGACAAACAGCCTTCGAAGTCAACTCGAACGGATGGTTGATCTTATTATAGTGGTTCACCCGATCTTCAATGATTTGTGGGTCGTAGTCCGCGGCCGGTTTCAATTTATCGTTTAACTGAGCGCGATAGAATGCATTCGGAACAAGAAAGCGCTGTACCGCATTTTTGGAATAGAAACGAACCTTGTCTTTCCGTTTTTGAGTCAATATTCCCATTTCAGATATCCGTTTTTGTATCGCACAGCCCTAAATCAATGTTATGTTTTACCTCTTGATGAATAGTAAACACACCATGACAAAACAACAGAAAAAACCGAACGGCATAACCCGCCGAAAAGCCCAGCTTCCAATCATTGGAACCTTCAGTCTACTGGGATCGGGCCTGTCCGCACAAACGGCTGCCCCGCGCGCGAGCATTCTGCCCAAGGGACTGATGCTGAACCTGGACTTCGAGCGGGCCCATAACGGTCTGATCCCGAGCAAGTCGCTCTTTCCGCTGTATGTGCCCCAGAACAATCTAGTCATTGAACGGACCGTGAACCGAAACCTGCTGATGTTTCAGCCGGACGAGGGACTCAGCATTCCGCACAGCGCCTTGCTGGACCCGGCCGGCGATGAATGGGTCCTTTCCATCCGCCTGTTTCTGCTCACCGACGGATTGATTCTTTCGCAGGGCAATGAGCAGCACGGTTTTATGGTCTACTCTCAGGAGGGGCAGATCTTTGTTCGGGCGCGAACGGGACATACAGCATTCATGCTTAACGAAAGTTCCGTTCGCGGGATCCACAAATACAGGAAGCGCTGGGTCACCATCGAGGTTCGGCTCCGAAACGATATTGCCCTGCTGAGCCTGAACCGCAAGCGGGCCTGCATGGTAACCGGCGAACCGGCTCTTTCCGGCTCCGACCTTCGGCTCCGGCTGGGCGATCACCGCAAAAAACCGGGCTTCGTGAAAAACTTCAAAGAGTTACCGTCTATCGGCTTCAGCGGGGCCATCAGCTCGCTGAAGATACATCGGCAATGAGGCGTGAAAATTTGAAAATTTTCCAAGTTTTGGAAGCCCCGTCAATCGATTCACGACTCAATCGTCACGCTTCACGTTAAAACGGAACAAAGTTGGTGCGGGGTGTAACCTTTTCAACTGTCTTGGCGATCAGCTTTGAGCAAAGTTCCAGATCTTTCAGACTAATGAGTTCACAGGGGCTGTGCATATAGCGCAACGGAATGCTCACCAGCGCGGTCGTTACTCCGGACCGGTTGAGTTGCAGCGCATTGGCATCCGTTCCTGTACCTCTCGGCTCGGCATTAATCTGTACCGGAATTTTTTCCGCCTTCGCGGTTTTCACCAACAGATCAAACAGCTTTGAATTAATGTTCGGACCGCGCGTCAGCACCGGCCCTTTGCCCAGCTCGATCAGATTTTCCCGCTTCCTGGCTTCGCCCATGTTCGGATGGTCTGTCGCAAAGGTCACATCCACCGCAATTCCAATGTCTGGATTAATGCCATACGCCGCGGTCTGAGCCCCCCTTAAACCAATCTCCTCCTGCACGGTTGCCACCGCATGGATCTCAGCCTTCGGGCTCAGTTTCGCCAACTGGCGGGCAGCTTCCAGAACCACAAAGGCACCGGCCCGGTCATCAAACGCGCGCCCAACCGCCAGCCCGTTGGCCATTTCTTCATAGCCGGAAGCAATCACCAGCGGATCCCCGATCTCCACCATTTTTTCGGCATCGGCCTTATTCTTTGCGCCGACGTCCACCCACAGGTCCTTGATCTCCGAAACTTTTTTGCGATCCTCCGGCGTCTGCATATGAATCGCCACCTTGCCGATTACACCGCGCACCACGCCCTTCTTCGTCATAATCTGTACACGCTGACCCTGCGCAATCTGCGGATCCCAGCCGCCCAGCGCCTGAATCCAGAGAAAGCCCTCATCATCGATGTAGGAAATCTGAAAGCCGATTTCGTCGTAGTGCCCGGCCAGCATGACCACCGGCGAACCGCCCGGATTCACCACAGCGTGCGAGTTACCGTGCGTATCCGTCCAGACCCTGGAAGCGAAAGTAGTCGCCTCGGCCTTCCAGACTTTAGCCACGGGACCTTCATAGCCGGATGGACTGATGCTGTTAATGAGATCGGCGAGAAATTTTTTCGACTGCTTGTTCATGGCTTTCCTTTTCTAAGTAATACGGCAACGCTACCGCAGCGCAATGAATGATCAAGCAATACGTAATACAAATGCGCAGAATTCAGCTCTGCGGGAGGTGCCTCCAGCTCATCCCGGCCGGCTACTCGGGGAGCAAAAACAAACGAAACCCTGCATTTTTAGCGCGAGAAGAGATATCGCCCTCGATGCCATGCGCGCAACTCAGACTGCGCTCTTCATTATCGCTCCAGGATCCCCCCCGGAGCTTACGTGAAGTCTTCCCGCTGCGTTCTTCCGTCCATTCCAGCACGTTGCCTCCCATTCCATACACGCCCCACGTATTGCTCCCGCTTTTTTCAACCGGGCATGAAACCTTATAAATATCCGAATAGTTCTCAATTTTTCCACTATCGTAATTTCCATACTTCGGAGGCCACTCATTGCCCCAGGGATATTCGCGAACCCGGCCGCAACGCGCCACCATAATCCACTCCTTTTTCGAAGGCAGAGTTAATTCATACCCTTCCGGTATTTCCAAATTATCCCGCATCCAGTCGATATATTTCTGCGCGTCTTTCCAGCTCACTTCCACCACGGGCTGATGGTCTTCATCTAACGATAATCCACCATAATTTCCGGAATTGTGATAGGGTTTAAAGAGGTGGTATTCAGCATTGGATACCTCGTATTTCCCGGCCCACCCCTTCAGGACGGGAATCCAGATAAATCTCATCTTCTGCCCGCCGCCCAGATCGATAGAGGTATGACGCCCCTTCAGCGGCTCGCTCGCCGTTGTGGATTCCGGGGACACAGGAGCCGGCTTAGCGGCATCAATCAGAACCACGATCATGACAACGCTGACCAATGAAGAAATGATCAATAAAGGAGCCAGCATGTCCGGACGCCGGTGTTTTACCCGGGACGAAACATTATCCGGTTTACCGGAACCGGATGAAGACGGCTTACCCGCCGACTTTTCCGGAACCCTTCCTTTCGATGCCTTTCGCTTCTTTCGGGGATGTGACGGGCTGTCAGCAGAGGCGTGATTTTGGCGTTGCGGCCCCGCGTCCTTTGCCGGCAAGGTTGCTGGATTATCAACTCGTTTTGACCGAGATCCGGAACCCTTTAAAGACGGCAATGCCGCAACCATTTCTTCTACACTTTGGAAACGTTTATCGGGGCGCTTTTCCAGGGCCTTGATCACGAGGGCATCCCACGCAGGGTCGATCGAGGAATCAAGTTGCGAGGGGGTGCGCATGCCCAGATCCTCGCCCGTCAGCAGGCGGTAAATGATTAGACCCACCGCATAGAGATCGGAGCGTTCATCGGCCTCGTTCCCCTGCTTTTGTTCCGGGCTCATATATTCGAAGGTTCCGAGCAGCGATTCGGTGGAGGAGCCCACAGTATCGTGGTCGATGGGGGCAGAGCGCCCGTCGATCGGCACAATCACCGTCTTCACCCATTCTTCGCCCGACAACTTAACCAGACCGAAGTCAGTAATTTTGACCAACGGCACCGCACCATCCTCCCCGTGCAACAGGATATTGGATGGTTTCAAATCCCGGTGGATGGCCCCGCGGGCATGGGCATAGGCCAGGCCCTCCAGGATTTGTCTCAGGATCGGCAGAAGCAGTTCCTGCGCAACCTTTCCCCCGCAAGCCTGAGCCAGATCAGCAAGCGTAAGCAATTGATCCCGATTCGATTCAGATCCGGTTGGCAAACATTCCGAAGCTCCGCTGATGCCCTCGGCGAGCTCCATCCGCAGCCAATAGCGACCGGCGGTTTCGCCGAATTCATCGACCTGAACAATATTGGGGTGCTCAAGGTTGGCCATCACCTTGGCCTCGCTCCGGAAGTGTTCAAGGGCATGGGCGGGACGGAGGGATTTCTCCGACAGCAGTTTCAGGGCATACCGACGGCCGAGTGTCGTGTGCTGCACCTCATAAACCTGTCCCATGCCGCCCTTGCCCAGCACGCGCACGACATGGTACTGCCCGAGCACCGCGCCCGGCTCCAGAGAATAGTCCTCTGCCGCCCCGCTCCCCAGAACGGGCGGGACAGCATCCGGTGGATCGGTTGGTTCATTCATCTTTTACTTCCCCAAAAAAGTTATAGTAAGCTAACAAAAGAAAAAACCGTATGGCAAACTCGCACTTCCTTTAACCATCCATCTTCCTTGTCTTATGGGACATAACCCATTACTCATTAACTCATCATGGAAAACTTAAGCATCATCATCACCTTCATCGCCTACCTCATCTTCATGCTGGCGATCGGCGCCCACTTCTGTAAACGCAACGAATCGCTCTCCGACTATCTGATCGGCGACCGGCAGCTTAACAAATGGGTTACCTCTATGAGCGCTCAGGCATCCGACATGAGCGGCTGGTTGCTGCTCGGACTGCCCGGCTACGCCTACCTCCAGGGACTGGAAGCCGTTTGGATTGCCCTCGGACTCGGCATTGGAACCTATCTAAACTGGAAATTTGTTGCGCTGAAACTCCGGCGCTTCACGGAAGCGGCCGGCAATGCTATCACCCTGCCCGACTATTTTGCCAACCGGTTTAATGATCACAACAAATCCCTCAGGGTTCTTTCGGCGCTCTTCATTCTCGTCTTCTTCCTCATCTATACGGCTTCGGGCTTCGTAGCCGGAGCAAAGCTATTCGAATCCGTTTTCGGCCTGGCCTACCACAATGCTCTGTTGATCGGTGTCGTGGTTATTATTTCCTACACAGCCCTCGGCGGATTCATGGCGGTCAGCTGGACCGACTTTTTTCAGGGCATCATCATGTTTTTCGCCATCATCGCGGTTCCAATCCTTGGAATTCATGCCACGGGCGGCTTTGCAGCATCTTCCAATGCCTGGAATTCCGTCAGCCCCGGATTTATGGATATTTTTTCGCACGGGAACAGCGATCCGCTGAAAGCTATTTCTGTGATTTCGCTGATGGCATGGGGCATTGGCTATTGCGGCCAGCCGCACATCCTGACCCGCTTTATGGCCATCCGCTCACCGGAGGAAATCAAACCCGCCCGACGGATTGCAATGACCTGGGTGATTGTCAGCCTCTCCTGCGCCGTGCTGGTTGGGCTCATCGGCCGGATTTATCTGGCCGAAAAGCTGCCGGACTCCGATTCCGAGAAAATTTTTATGATACTGGTCCGTCAGCTTACGCACCCTGTTATCGGAGGCATTTTGCTGGCAGCCGTCCTCGCCGCCATCATGAGCACAGCCGATTCCCAGCTACTGGTCACCTCATCCGCTCTCACAGAAGATCTCTACCGGGTCATCATTCGTCCAAAGGCCTCGCAGAAAGAACTGGTATGGGTCAGCCGCGGCACGGTGATCGGCGTGGCCGCACTTGCATGCATGATTGCACTTAAACCCGACAGCAGTGTGCTTGGACTCGTATCCTATGCCTGGGCAGGATTCGGTTCCACTTTCGGCCCGCTGGTACTGCTCTCTCTTTATTGGAAACGTATGACCCGCAACGGAGCACTGGCCGGAATTATCGGCGGCGCAATTACGGTGCTGGTCTGGAAACACCTGAGCGGCGGGATTTTCGATCTTTATGAAATCGTACCCGGCTTCCTGATCAGCACCCTTTGCATTGTTCTGTTCAGCTTGCTTCAAAAAGCCCCTGACAGCGACGTGGATGCCTTGTTTGATGCAACCTAAATCGGCCTCGGAGCCCGCCTGGTTTTATGATGCTGTGCCCGCCGGCGCTCCAGCGCGAAGCCGGCAAAAACCGGCGACGAACCCACAAGCCCTATGATTAGGAACAGACCGAATGCCGTTCCAATCGGGAAAATGAGCAGGTTGCAAACGGCCAATGCATAACCGAGCGTAAGCCCCCAGGCCTTTTTGAGCATCACACCGGTTAAAGTAACCACAGACAATACAAACAAGCCGGCAAACAGCGTCGGCAGGACAATCGCCAAAAGGTGGTCTTCGTGCTTATTCAGCAGTTGTAAAAAGGTCAATCCCAGATACAGCACGGGTAGCACCGCGCAGAGGACCTTCAGCAGGCTCAGCCAGATGCTGCCAGATTCTTTGACAACCTCGTTTCGGGATTTCGAGGTTCTGGTCCGGCGCCCTTCCCAGCGGTCAACCGTTTGAGGAGCCGAGTAAATCGAAGTGGAATCAAGACCTTCCGTCTGTTCAGCCTGTTCTTCGGTTTTGCGCGTTTTTCCATAAGAGCGCCTGCGACTCCGCTTGTTTAAGCGCGCAAACTCAAAATAGCCGAGCGCAGCCACGGCGACAAAAGAAAGAACTAACAGGGTAATATCAGCCTTTCGCTGACTGTTGTATTTTTCCAGCAGCTCACCCGTTTCATGCATTTGCATGAGCGAATTGGCAGACAAGCCAATCAGAAAAGCAAATACAACAATTCCCACTATGCGTAACACTCTCAACATGGTTCATCCTCCAATTCAACCCATGTATAGCGTTCTCACAGTAGTAGCCACTGAATTTTTGTCAACCTTATGACTAGTATTTTTTACTAGACGCATCCCTGCTAATGAAAACTCAGTTCCTCACCATCAAGATCGACATGAATCACCGAACCGGGCACCTTTTCGCCGGAAATAATACTCCGGGAAAGTGGAGTTTCCACATGCTGCTGAATGAAACGCTTCAACGGACGCGCTCCGTAAACAGGATCAAACCCTTCTTTGGCAATATAAGCGGATGCCTCTGCACTCACCTTCAGCTCCAACCGCTGCTGCAACAGCCGATCCCGCAGCTCCGCGATCAACAGATCGACAATTCCGGTGATCTCACCCAACGAAAGCGGTTTAAACAGCACGGTTTCATCTACCCGGTTCAAAAACTCCGGGCGGAAGTGCGACCGCAAAGCCGCCATCACCTGCGCTCGGGCCGGTTCAGCAATATGGCCTTCCGCATCGATTCCTTCCAGCAAATGGGTCGATCCGATGTTACTGGTCATAATAATGATCGTATTCTTAAAGCTGACTGTCCGGCCGTGCGAATCGGTCAAACGACCATCTTCCAGAATCTGGAGCAGCACATTGAATACATCATGATGCGCTTTCTCAATTTCATCGAGCAATACCACGCTATACGGCTTGCGCCGCACGGCCTCCGTCAGCTGGCCGCCCTCTTCAAAGCCCACATAGCCGGGAGGCGCTCCAACCAACCGCGAAACGGTATGCTTTTCCATATACTCGCTCATATCGATCCGCACCATATTGGCTTCCGAATCAAAAAGCTCCCAGGCCAGCGTCCGGGCCAGCTCGGTCTTCCCGACACCCGTCGGGCCAAGAAACAGAAACGATCCAATCGGCCGGTTCGGATTTTTAATCCCCGCCCGCGCCCGCAGCACGGCGTCGGCCACGGCCTGCACCGCCTCGTCCTGGCCAATCACCCGCTCATGCAGCACATCGTCCAGTTTCAGCAACTTTTCACGCTCGCCTTCCAGCAACTTGGTCAGCGGGATACCGACCCACCGGGAAATCACTTCCGCAATCTCCTCCTCGGTCACCTCTTCGCGCAGCAGGCTTCCCGCCTCGCGCCCGGTCATGGCCGCCTCGGCCTCTTCCAGCTGCTTTCCAATGTCCGGAATGGTTCCGTGCCGCAGCTTGGCCACGCGTTCCAGATCGTATTCCCGCTCCGCCTTTTCGGCTTCCATACGGGCCAGCTCCAGTCCTTCGCGCAGCTCACGCACCTTTTCAATGCCGCCCTTTTCATGGTCCCACTGCGCGCGCATGGCATCGGCATCGGCCTTCAGATCCGCCAGCTCCTGCTTCAAAACGGAGAGCCGCTCTTTACTCGCCGGATCCTTTTCTTTTTTCAGCGCCGTCTCTTCAATCTCAAGACGCATCACCTTCCGGGTAATCTCGTCCAGCTCTGCCGGCATCGAATCAATCTCCGTACGGATCGTTGCGCAGGCCTCGTCCATCAGGTCAATGGCCTTATCCGGCAGGAACCGGTCCGAGATATACCGATCCGAGAGCACCGCGGAAGAAACCAGCGCAGCATCCTGAATGCGCACGCCGTGATGCACTTCAAAGCGCTCCTTCAGTCCGCGCAGAATCGAAATGGTGTCCTCCACGCTCGGCACATCCACCACCACCGGTTGGAAACGCCGCTCCAGCGCAGAATCCTTTTCAATATATTTCCGGTGCTCATCCAGTGTGGTCGCCCCAATACAGTGCAGCTCGCCGCGCGCCAGCATCGGCTTCAGCATATTCCCCGCGTCGGACGAACCTTCCGTCTTGCCGGCCCCCACGATTGTGTGCAGCTCATCAATGAACAGAATAATCCGCCCTTCGGCCGCTTTGATTTCCTGCAGCACCGCTTTCAGACGCTCCTCGAATTCACCGCGATATTTTGCCCCCGCCATCAGCGCCGTCATATCCAGCGCCCAGATCGATTTATCCTTCAAACCTTCCGGTACATCGCCGCGCACAATCCGCTGCGCCAGCCCTTCCACAATCGCAGTTTTGCCCACGCCCGGCTCGCCGATCAGCACCGGGTTGTTTTTTGTTTTACGCGAAAGAATACGAATCACCGAGCGGATCTCCAAATCGCGGCCGATCACCGGGTCCATCTTTCCCGTCCGTGCGGTTTCCACCAGATCCACGCCATATTTTTCCAGCGCCTCGTACTGGCCCTCCGGGTTATCGGAGGTCACACGCTGATTTCCGCGCACCTTTTCCAATGCCTGGAAAAGCGCGTTGCGGTCCACGCCGTTTTCTTTAAGCAATTTGATCTCGCCGGAAAAGACGATCAGCAAATGCTCCACCGAAACAAATTCATCCTTCAGCTTCTTTGCTTCATCGCCCGCCTTCACCAGCAGCTGGTTCAGCCGTTGGGTAATATAAACCTTCCCGGCTTCCGTGGCACCCTGCACCCGTGGCCGCTTTTCCAGTTCCTGCTCCAGCTGAGCGGTAATCACCGGGACTGCAGCACCGACATTTTCAATAAGGCGCGGCGCCAATCCGTTTTCCTGTTCCATCAAAGCAAGCAGCACATGTTCAGCATCCACTTCCTGATGACCAAACCGCAACGCTTTTACCTGCGCCTGCTGCAGCGCTTCCTGAACCTTCTGTGTCGTTTTATTCATATCCATTGTAAACCTCCATAAAGTCAAACGCCCTATTGCACCGACCGTGCCAACGCAAAAAGCCCCGGTTTTCCAACCTTTGGAAATTTCCAATGACCGGAAACCGCGCCATTTCCGCCCACCACCGCGACAAGATGGCGCTCGCGGGCGACACATCGCTTGCCCCCAACGAATACCATGTAGGGGCGGACCCACGTGTCCGCCCGCTTCCTTCGCCGTAACCCGCTACCGTTGTTATATGCAATAAGGTTTGTTCCAATGATTGGAACTCGTGTACAAAACCCGCATGGAAATTATGGAACAATTGATTGGAACGCAGATCGGGCTTTTGGTTGCTTTCATTGCAACAGCGACTTTAGTGGTTCTGGCCGGCATTAAACTCAGCGTCTACGGCGATGCACTGGGCGACCGAACCGGACTGGGCAACGGCCTGATCGGCCTCGTTTTTCTGGCCGGCGTCACCAGCCTGCCGGAACTGGTGGTTTCTCTCACCTCGGTACTGAAGGCCGCCACCCCGGCCATCGGAGCGGATCTGGCCACCGGAAATATGCTCGGCTCCAACGTATTCAACCTGCTGATTCTGGCCTTTATGGCCCTGCTCTTTTCTAAAAAGTTCCAACCTTCGGAAATGGAGACGCCCCACACCGACTCCACAGTCTACGGTTTAGTGATGCTCGGGCTCTTCAGCGTGGCCTATCTGGCATCCAACTGGGGAAATTTTCTGGCCCCCGGCCTGGACTGCACCTGGTTTGTTCTGTCGCTGCCCGTGGTCTATCTGACTATTCTCATGCGCGAACACAAACAGCATCAGGAATCGGATGATGAAGCGAAACTGCCCGCGGGGAGCAAACTCACGCAGATTCCCGCTCCTCAGTTTTACAGCGTATTGCTCGGCCTTTGCGGGCTCATTATTCTTGGCGGTGTTATTCTTTCTATTCTTGGAAGCCGCATGGCCCTCCCGCCTGAACAGGGCGGATTCGGCCTGGAAGCCAGCCTCATCGGCACCATCTTCCTGGCCATCTCCACCAGCCTGCCGGAACTCGTCATTTCCTTCGCCAGCATTCGTATGGGCTTTCTCGATATGGCCGTCGGAAACGTGCTCGGCAGCAACATGTTCAATCTGCTGATCATCTTTGTGGCGGATGTTGCCTTGCGTAAGGCCAGCCTGTTGGCAAACGCTTCTTCCAAACATTGGACGAGCGTCATCCTGATCCTCGCCCTCACCCTGATGGCCAGCGCCCTGCTGCGCACCAAAACCCGCACCGCCGCCACCATCATCTCGATCCTCATGATTGCGCTCTACGCAACAGCCATGACCTTGTTCATGTAAGCAAAAAGGCCGAAAGCCCGTTTGGGGCTTTCGACCTTTGACGAATCGATTTCAACTACACGTTAGTAGCGGTAATGATCCGGCTTGAACGGGCCATTTTTCGGAATTCCGAGATACTTGGCCTGTTTATGGGTGAGCGTATCGAGTTTTACTCCGACTTTTTCGAGGTGCAGACGAGCCACTTCCTCATCGAGGAATTTCGGCAGGACATAAACACCCACCGGATATTTACCCGGGTTGCAGTAGAGTTCCATCTGCGCCAGCACCTGGTTGGTGAAGCTGTTGGACATCACGAAACTCGGATGACCGGTCGCACAACCGAGGTTCACCAGACGGCCTTCGGCCAGCAGGATAATGCTGTTGCCTTTCGGCATCGTGATTTTGTCGACCTGCGGCTTAATGTTGGTCCACTTGTATTTTTTCATCTTTTCGACCTGAATTTCAGAATCGAAGTGCCCGATATTACAAACGATTGCCATATCCTTCATTTTCTTCATATGGCGTTCGGTAATAACATCGCAGTTACCGGTGGTGGTCACGAAAACGTCGCCGATCAGCGCGGCGTCGTCCATGTTCATGACTTCATACCCTTCCATCGCGGCCTGCAGTGCGCAGATCGGATCGATTTCGGTAACAATTACACGTGCTCCCTGCCCTACGAGCGACTGTGCACAGCCTTTGCCCACATCGCCGTAACCGGCCACAACAGCAACCTTGCCGGAAAGCATCACGTCAGTGGCCCGCATGATGGAATCAACGAGCGAGTGACGGCAGCCGTAGAGGTTGTCGAACTTGGATTTGGTGACGGAGTCGTTCACGTTGAATGCCGGGAAGAGCAGTTCGCCGGCTGCTTCCAGCTGATAGAGACGATGTACGCCGGTGGTGGTTTCTTCCGACACACCCAGAATATCTTTAGCGATACGGGAGAAACGGGTCGGATCTTTTTTCAGCGCTTTTTTCAACTGTGCCAGGAAAACGGCTTCTTCTTCGCTCTCCGGTTTTTTATCGAGAACGGTCGGATCTTTTTCCGCTTTCACCCCAACCTGAACAAACATGGTGGCATCGCCGCCATCGTCGAGAATCACGTTCGGTCCCTTGCCGTTGCCCCAGTCGAGGATACGGTCGGTGTATTCCCAGTATTCTTCGAGCGTTTCACCCTTCACTGCGAATACCGGCGTGCCCTTTTTGGCAACAGCCGCCGCGGCGTGGTCCTGCGTGGAGAAAATATTGCAGCTGGCCCAGCGTACTTTTGCACCGAGGGCCTGCAGGGTTTCAATCAGCATGGCCGTCTGAATGGTCATGTGAAGCGAACCCGTGATGCGAGCCCCTTTGAGCGGCTTTTCCGTGCCGTACTTTTCGCGTAGCGCCATCAGCCCCGGCATTTCGTATTCGGCAAGATCCATTTCCTTACGGCCGAATTCCGCCAGACCGATATCTGCAATTACGCAATCCATCACTTTTTTCTTTGCAGCTTTTTTTGCTGTCTTCTTTGTAGCTTTCTTTTTTCCAGCCATTGGAAGTTCTCCGTTTGGGTTATAAGATTCAGTTTATTAAGTATTAAGAAATTTTTCGACCGACAACAATTAAGACAGAAAGGTCCGGGGTGGAACCCGGCAGCGAATCGATGACACTCGGTTCAATTTCCGCTCCATCCAGCCATTTGCGGATTTCCCGCGGTTCAAAGCCCAGCCACTGATCCGCCCACTCTTCGCGGGTCCATTCGTGCTCGTGCCGTACCAGATCGAGAATCACCAGTTTACCGCCTACCTTGAGTCCATCAGCCGCCGAGTGAATCACCTCTTCCGGATTCGAGGTATGATGCAGAGACTGACTGATAAACACCGCATCGAAGGCTTCGCCGGCAAGCGCCAGGCTCTCCAGATTACCGACCCGCAGGTCCAACTGCTCGAGCACATTCTGTTCAGTGGCCCGTTCCGCCACGAGTTTAAGCATGTTTTCTGATTGGTCGAATGCAACGACCTGCTTGGCAAAACGAGCAAGCAACAGCGCCAGCCCGCCTTCTCCGCAGCCCAGATCGGCTACCCGCTGCCCTTCAAACCCGGCCGCCAGGCCTGCGGCAAGCGCCTGCCATCCGCCACCCGGCTCGGTGAGCGATCCGTAGCGCCCGGCAATCTCGTCAAAAAATTCACGGCTCTTTCTGCGGCGCAGATCCAGCACCCGCTCCACTGCGGCGGCATCGCGGTTGGCCACCGATATTTCCTTGAGCCGTTCATTCAGAATCTGGGCAAAAGCCGCATCCCGGAAAAGCTCGCCCCGGTGATAGTACATCGAGGTTCCATCCCGGCGGGAAGCCACCAACCCGGCCTCCCGCATCGGTTTCAGATGCCGGCTAACGGTCGATTGGGGCATTTCCAATGCCTGGACAAGCTCCGCCACAGACAGCTCCGCCTGATCGATCGACCGCAGGATCCGCAGGCGGCCCTCATCGGCCAATGCTTTAAAAATATCAAGTATATCGCTCATTATTCATATATCCGAATTTCCGGATATAAGGATATTAACTGGGGTCTGTCAATGAATCTGAACAAAAAACAATGGGCGGCCATGCTCATTTCACACTTTTAAATGTGTGAAATTTATTTTCTTAACAATTATAAAAACGTCCGCTTTCGGCTTGTTTTTGAACTTCTGAAGGAGGAGGTTGTCGGACTTCAAAATATTCAGGTAATTGAAATAAAATGGAAAATAACGCTTTGCTGCTGGGCAGCGTCTTCGGCATTCCGATTAAAGTGAGCATGACGCTCCTGATTCTGATGCCTCTGCTGGCCCTGCGATACGGTGCCGAGAATCTTGGCTTCGGTTTGATTATTGTCGTTGGACTTTTTGCCAGCGTGGCCCTGCATGAACTGGGTCATGCGCTGGTTGCGATCAAGTTCGGTGGACATGTGAAGGATATTGAACTGGGCATTCTCGGCGGAGTTGCCCGAGTCTCCAACATGCCTTCTCTGCCCAGGCAGGAAATTCTGATTGCCCTGGCCGGCCCGGCCGTGAGCCTCGTTTTGGGACTGATTGGCGTTTTCTCCAGAGTGCATCCCCTGCTTTTCTACATTGGAGCGATTAATCTGATGCTGTTCGGCTTCAACATCCTCCCCTGCTTTCCCATGGATGGAGGCCGGGTATTGCGCGCGGCCCTTGCCACCAAAAAGAATAAACTCGAAGCCACCCGCCTCGCGACGACCATCGGCAAATATTTCTGCATCCTCTTTGTCGTCTACGGCTTGCTGAACTTCAACCTGATCCTGGCCTTGATCGGCGGCTATATCTATATGGCCGGACAGCAGGAACTTCGGATGGTCAGTATGGAATATCAGGCCAACCGTTTCAGCGGCTTCAGCCGGGATGATAACATTGATGTGGAAGTCAGCCCGCCACCCTATGCACGGGGCGGCCATTCCTCAGCGGACTCCATCGTTGAGCGACTGAAAAAGTTCTTCAGCGACAAAAAATAAAAACGGGGCGCACGGCCCCGTTTTTAAAACAACCCAGCGGCTTATCCGCTTAATCGTTCTGCTTTTGAGTTTCCGGAATATTCGGCTGATACTCGATGTACTGATCGGCAGTTTCCTGCTCCCGAACCAGTTGTTCTTTAATCACGAACTGCCAAATGGCAATAACAATGAGCACAACGGCAAAAAGAACGCCGGCTGAGATCCAGATGACTTTTTCATTTTCGGACTTCCGAGAAAGATGAAGAAGGCGGCGCAAACCGGAATTTTTGCTGCGCCGTTTACGATCGTGATCGTCAAATGCGCGTTGAGTTTTTTTACGACGACGGCGCCTCTTATGCGGGGGCTTATTTCCCACCGGCATGGCTTCGCGGTTTTTATAAATATCGGTGTCTGACATGCTCTATCCCATTAATTAAAAGATCGAGAATGTTGGCATAATACGAAGTATGCGTCCATTCTATTCGCTATCCCATTAGTTCAATCGTACGCTCGATGGCTCCGCGGTTGATCTCCACGATACCGGCCGCGCGCTCTCCGAGCTCCGCTCTCTTTGCAGGCGAAGCCAGCAACTCCACAATGGCGGTTTCCAATGTCTGGATACCATCAACCTGAACAATCGATCCATTCTTCAGAAATACCGGCATGACTGCGGGAAAGTTTTCCATATTCGGCCCTACCACCACGGCCTTGCCAAATATTGCCGGTTCGATCGGGTTCTGCCCGCCGTGTTCCAACAGACTTTTACCCACGAAGATAATATCAGCCGTGGAATAAAAATTGCGCAGCTCACCGGTTGTGTCCACAAAAAGAAGGTCCGGAGTTTCCAATCCCTGAAAGTCATCGACCTGACTCCTGCGTACAACAGAAAGGCCGTGTTCTTCAAAACAGGCCATCACCTCGTCACGACGCTCCACATGGCGCGGAACGATGACCAGAAAGAGGTTCGGATATTCGGGCCGGAGTTTTTTATAGAGTTTGCAGAGTACTTCCTCTTCCCCCGGCCAGGTGGAACCGCCGAGCAGCACAACCGCATCATCTGGAACGTTGACCTTCCCCATAACCCCGGCGGCAATCTGTTCGCCGGCCGGGTCGCGCTGGGCGACATCGAACTTGACCGTGCCCATGATGTGGACATTTTCCTTCGGCGCGCCGATGCCCAGCATCCGCTGCGCATCCGCATCGCCCTGAACACAGATTGGATTAATCCGCCGCAGAATATCGGCCGTCAGAGATTTGAGTTTGAGATATCCTTTATAGGAACGCTCGGACATTCGACCATTCACGAGCGAAATCGGGATGCCCCGATTATCCGCCAGGCGAATGAGGTTCGGCCAGAACTCCCCCTCCATCAAAACAATGCGCACGGGATTGATGATGCCGAGCACCTTGTTGATGATCACGGGCAGATCGACCGGGAAATAAAACAGGACATCGCGCTCATCGATCTCTTTGCGTCCAATGGCATGTGCTGTGGATGTGGTGGTGCTGAGCGCAAAATGGGCATCCGGATGCGCCGACCGGTAGGCTTTGATGAAGCGAAGGGCCACATAGATCTCGCCCACGCTGACCGCATGCACCCAGATTCGTTCGTGTTCCCGCAACCGTGCCTTTGTCTGCGTTCCGAAATGGCCGATGCGCTGCTCAAAGTGCTGTCCATAGCCGCCGCGCTTGAGCATGCGCGAAATAAATTTCGGCAGCATGCACAGAAACACAATCGGGAACAGTAGGTTATAAATGACCCAGAGCATAGGAACACAAAAAGGGCGGGATGATTTCAAACCATTCCCGCCCTGTATACTTTCTTTAGAACTTCAGGTCGGCCTTCAGGAGACGATCCTTAAGCTCGTTCAGAACGCGCTCATCATCTTCGTCGCCGGCAGATTCGAATACCGCACCGAAGCGCACAAACGGTCCGGTGTTATCCCACGGCACCGTGGAGATCCCGAAGTTTTCGATCAGATAAAGCGAGCACTCTTCCGCATTGGCAAATTCAACATCGCCGGCGCCCTTCGGCGCCTTCAGATACATGAAGAACGTTCCGCCTGGCATACGGGCATCGAACCCGACTTCCTTGAGTACTTCCGCCATCTTGCGCAGACGCTGTTCATAGTGATCCCGAATGCCATCGGCCAGACTCACGTCGGCAATGCCGGCACAGGCCGCTTTCTGGATGGCGAGGAACTGGCCGCTGTCGCAGTTGTCTTTGATCGTTGCAAGGGCATTCACGGCCCACTCTGCACCGCAGAAAAATGCAATACGCCAACCGGTCATGTTGTACGCTTTGGACATGGAGTGCAGCTCCAGACAGCACTCTTTCGCGCCCGGACGCTGCAGCAGCGAGGTGCGCTCGCCGTCATAAACCAGCGTGGAATACGGCGCATCCTGAATAATCAGAATGTTGTGCTTTTTTGCGAAAGCAATCAGTTCGTCATAAAACTCCGGCGTTGCAACCGCACCGGTCGGGTTGTTCGGATAGTTGATGTAGAAGAGTTTACAGCGTTCGGCCAGTGCCGGATCAATTTTTCCAAGGTCTGGAAGAAAAGCATTTTCTTCGAGCAGCGGAATATCCACCACTTCGGCTCCGAGATATTTGGAATGCGTGGCCATCACCGGATAACCGGGTACTGTCTGGAACACGACATCGCCCGGATTCACGAAGGCGAGCGGCAGCATGGAAAGGGCCGGTTTGGTCCCGATGCTGTGGTTAATCTCTGTGGCAGGATCCACTTCCACGTCAAAAAACGTTTTCATGTAGTCAGCAGCAGCCTGCTTGAAGTCCGGGCCGCCGTTATCGGCATAGCCGCGGTTTTCCGGCTTGTCGCACTCGATCTTCAGCGCTTCACGGATCGGTGCCGGGGCAATCTGGTCGGGCTCACCGACGCCGAAATCGAGGATTTCGAGATCCGGGTGCAGCTCACGCGCTTTGGCTTTGGCGCGTTTGATTTTTTCAAACTTGTAGATTTCGGTGGATTTACCGAACTGGGTTCCGCCGATACGATCGGCAAACAGCGCTTCATGGTTCATTTCGTTCATTCTCCTTATTTAAATCGGTCGCGCACCGGGGTGATGAGTTTGTCGATTTCCCGCTCGACATTTTCGGCCGAGAACTTCTGCAGCTCAAGCGCCCGCGATGCATTCACATAGATTCCGTTTTCGATGGTCGGGTTTTCCCGGTAGAGGCCTATCACCAGTTTTTCGCCCAGAATATCCACGCTGAAATAGGCCAGATCAACCACCAGGCCGCCTTTGGTCTGATATTCACGGGAATAGACATACTGCAGGTTCCGCGTATATTCCCCGCGGACCGAGAACTGATCCTCCGTTCGGCGGTGCTTAAAGCCCCGTTTAGTCATTGCTGATTTGATTATTCCTCCACCTCCGAGCATGGAGTCCTCCTTCTATCCAAAATGGAATTCGTTACAAAAGTGCAGATCATTGGAAATCCGGACCCTTAGATCAAGGCTAATCAGTTTTGTTGATCCCTTTAATCCGGTTTTATCCGGCCCAATCGCCGGATTTAGCCCCGAAAAGACAAAAGCTCCGGGAAAAACCGGAGCATCTGTCAGTTTTGGTCCGCCGAACACGCAGCGGTTTTCCAATGTTTGGAAACCGGTCTAGAAACCGAGCTGTTTCTTGTTCAACCCTTTCTCTCCCACTGCTTTTTCGGGAGCCACTTGCTGAATGATGGCTTTCATTTCTTCCACGCGGTCCGGATACACGGCCGCCAGGTTGTTTTCTTCGGTCGGATCTTCGGTCAAATGAAACAGCAGGCCGGGTTCTTCCACCTTGGTTTCTTTCCAGCCGCTGCCTTTTTTCCAGGTCATGATGCCGAGGCGTTCGGTTACACTGCCCGGCGGAACATATTTCCAATTGCCCTTGCGGACGGCAATCTGGGTCAGTGCTTCCTGAATGACATATTCGCGGCCGTCCAGCTCTTCACCCAGAAACGCCCCCATCAGCGGTTGTCCGTCCTGTCCGGCATTCTTCGGCATGGGCTTACCGATCAGCTCGGCCACGGAGGCGTAGAGATCGACCTGACTGACGATCGCATCGGAGATACCCGGCTTGGATTTTCCCGGCCAGGTGACAATGAACGGGACGCGGGTTCCGCCTTCCCATCGGCTGTATTTTCCGCCGCGCCACGGGCCGGATGCATCGTGCGTTCCCTGGCGTTCAATGCCGGCTTCCCAATAGCCATCGAACAGAACCGGCCCATTGTCGGAAGAAACAACGAACAGCGTATTTTCATACTGCCCGGCCTCCTTGAGCGTCTGAACCAGACGGCCGACACACCAGTCGAAAACGGCCAGCGCATCGCCCCGCGGCCCGAGGCTGGTTGCTCCCTGAAAGCGGGGATGCACCACGCGCGGAACATGATTTTCGTTGGGAGCGAAATAGAGAAAGAACGGATCCTCCTTATTGGCCTCAATGAAGTCGACGGCCTTGTTCAGATAGGTGTCAGCCATATCCTCGTCTTTAAACCGGGCGCTGTTTCCGCCGCTCATCCAGCCGATGCGGCTCACGCCATTGACAATGGTTTTACCGTGCTGCTCATCGGCCTGCAGCTTGAGCAGCTGCGGGTGGGAAATGCCGGTTGGATCGGTGCCGACCGGTTCCTGATAGTTCACCTGTATCGGATCGGAGGCATCCAGGTTCACCACACGGCCGTCTTTAATATAGACCGATGGAACGCGGTCAGCGGTGGCCGCCATGTGAAAGGATTGCTCGAAGCCGACTTCTTTCGGTCCGGGCTTGATTTCACCATTCCAGTCGAGCGGTTCCGTTGGAGAACCCAGACCCAGGTGCCATTTACCGGACAGCATGGTCTTATATCCATTATCGCGGAGAAATGCGGCAATCGTCGGGCGGGACGGATCAATAATGAGCGGCGCGTTGCCCGGCAGAATCTGAGCGCCCTTATTACGGAAGGCATATTCACCGGTCAGCAGGGAATAGCGCGACGGCGTGCAGGTTGCCGCCGTGCAGTAACCGCCTGTGAAACGAACGCCCTCTTCAGCCAACGCATCAATGGCCGCCGTATTCACTTCCCCGCCGTAGCAGCCGATATCGCCATAACCGATGTCATCGCCGTAGATAAAAATAATATTCGGTTTTTCCGCCACGGCTGCACAGGCAGTGAAGGCGGTCACGAGAATCAACAGTTTCTTTTTCATAAACGAATTCCCTTCTAGAACCCTTTGTTATTCTGAACGTTCAGTGTCGGCATTGTGGCCTCGTCGGCCGACACGGTTTTCTTATGACTTCCAATATAGGTATTATCTGAAATTGCTACATTCCGGCAATTCTTCAAATCGAATAGATGAGCATCTTTCCGCAGCGGGTCATACGTATCGGTCTGTTTGATGGTATTCCCTTTGAACACAAATCCATCAACGCGATCAAGCCACACGATACGGTTATCGAAGGTCTCGATGGTGTTGTTGATGAAGCGGATGTTTTTATCGAACGGAATCGAGGCATCGAATGTTTTTCCGAGCCGCGGTGTAACCAGTAGAACCGAATGCTCCATTCCGCTGGAAGCGCAATTCTTGAAACGGTTGTTCTGAATCAGGACATCTTCCACGTTGCCGGATTCGAACCAGTAGTAGGTTTCTCCGCGCAGGAAAACGGCCGACATGTGTGAAGAAAAGTCATTATCTTCAATCACAATCGGAAGCGGCGTTTTGATGACCACGTTGCGGGCGCGGTGTTTCTCGAAATTATTGCCACGCATCGTGAAGGTCGGGTTCCAGGTTTTATTTTCCAGCACGTCGCCCTTTTTGAAATTTCCAGGAATTGGATTTTTGAAGATCAGTTCAATAAAACGGTCATTGATGACGATGACCTTTGCAACCGTATTCACTTCGCCGCGGGAAGGGTCGGGCTGATGGATGAACCAGCATTCGTCGCCGACACCGGCAAACTCGAAGCCGAGCTGCTGGAAATGCATCAGTTTTACTCGGACCGTTTTATCATCGATCACGTCATCCACAGCAACATAGGTTCCGTGGACATTGGTGCTGTCGTCAAGCATCCCCTTGAAGCGCATACCTTCCACCAGAATATCGCCTTTGCAGTTTGCGAAGTGCGTACCGTCGGCAATGATGGAAACCACCCGCTCGGAGCCCTCGCGAACATAGATGCCGCCGCCTTTAATGCTGGCGGTATCGCAGCGTTCGAGCAGGAAGCCCATTCCAAGCGCATGGTGGATCACGATGTTTTCGAAGCTCAGGTTCGAGGACGATTTACCGTGAAATGCCGGAGCATAGCGGTTCTTTTTCCCTTTGGAGTTCAGAATGGTTCCAACGGTTGGATAATGTTTCAGCTTTTCATAAAACCGAAGAATGCCGCCTTTGCGCTTTTCCACTTTGGTCGGCTGGCTGGTGAAATCCCAGGCACCGTAAGCGACCTCTTTAGACTCCTTATCGAACGCCAACGTCGCACCGACCATTGCATAGGAGGCCCCGTCCATATCGGGATATACAAGCCGGTTGTTTTTAACCGTCCAGTTAAAGCCCTCGGTGGCCGGCTTAATGTCGCGCCAGCCCTCTTCTTTGTTCACGGCCATCACCTCGCCCTGGAAGCAGAACGGGATGTCCCAATCGATCGTAAGATTCGATGCCTTCACCTTGGAACAGTTTTCGAACAGGAAAGGCAGTATTTGACCATGGAAAATAAACTCGGAGCCGTTTCCTTCAATTTCCACTGATTGGAAACCATCGAACAGAAACGCGATCTTCTTCAGCCCGTTGTCATGATTCGTAATGAAGCAATATTTTTCACGGGCGTAGTCCGGTCGGAAAACATATTCACCTTTGGCAAAAACAAGTTTCACCTCTTTGTCTTTCACATTTTCCAGCGCGGCTCGGATCTCCGAAGTACGATCTCCGGCTCTGGGCTCAAACGTTACCGTTTCCAGCGCCTTAACCACCGGAGAAGCCAGCAGAACCGCCAGCGCGCAAACCTTTTGAACATTCATCTTCATTCGTGTTTCCTTCCCATTGAAAGCAGACGATTATAGGTCATAGCTCATAACTGAATACCACCGATCCCGCCAATTATATATGAGAATTCGACAACTCCCGGCTGATCATACAAAAACCCGCACATCAATTGCACAGACTTACACTTCTCCCAGGAACCAAAACTTCATTCCGGCCCCAGGGTGTTCTGCAGAGAAGACGAATTGCTTACGCTTCGATGCCAGATCTCCCTAAAATATAACCCTTCCGACATGACCATTTATTGAGGATTGCATATTAAATATTGCCATGTCATTTTTCAGACATGATGAAATCAAACAAAACTCCGGAAGTCGCCATTCTGATTGGAACCGCACGCACCTGGGGGCGCGATCTTGTGAAAGGCATCCTGACCTATACCAACCAGGTTACCCCCTGGCATGTCTGGGTGCGCCCGAATATCGGCGGCTTCTATGATGCCCTTCCAGAGGGATGGCATGGCGATGGAGTCATTGCACGCGTAACCTCTCCGAAGTTGGCGGAAGAACTCAATGCATCCGGCATTCCGGTGGTGGATGTGTCGGACACTCCCCTGCCTGGTTTTTCCGCCCCCTGCGTTCGAACCGACGACAATGCGTCCACCCGGATGGCTGCCGAGCATTTCATTAAACGCGGATTCAAAAATATGGCGGTGCTGAATGCAGACAGTCGACAGATCCAGAATTCGTACGCAAACACCTTCAAAAAAACGGTTGAGGAACAGGGGCTGACCTGCTCAACATTTACCGTTAAGCAGGACCAGTCCGACCTTAACGAAGAACTCGCACGCTGGTTGACGGGGCTGCCGAAACCCGTTGGCATTGTCTCCCTCGGTTTGCAATTCGGCTCTGCGATTGTGGAATGTTGCAAAAAGATCGGGCTGAATGTTCCGCACGATGTTGCCGTCCTCTGCAGCAACTATGACGAACTGATGAACTATGCCTGCCATCCGCCCTTATCCGGCATTGTGTCCCCGACCAAACAGATTGGTTTCAAGGTGGCGGAACTGCTGCAGCAGATGATGACGGGAGAACAGGTTCCCCATGAGAATATTTTCATTCCGCCGACCGGCATCCGGGAGCACCTCTCCACCGACACCATCGCCGTGGAAGATCCGAAGTTGGTTCCCCTGGTGGAGTTTCTCCAGGAAAACGCCTTTAAAGCCATCACCATGAACGACATCCTGAAGATCATCCCCATGAGCCGCCGCACCCTTGAGCGCCGCTACTTCAAGGCCTTCGGCCGCACGCCGTTCGACGAAATCAAACTGATCCGGATCAATCATGCACGCAAACTGCTGGTCGAAACCGACTGGCCGTTACAGATTATTGCCGAAGAGTGCGGCTATTCCACCTATAACTATCTGGCGCAGGTCTTCAAACAAGTAACGGGTATCAGTCCCAGCAGCTACCGCAAAAAAATGACGCTGAGTTGATGCTCCGCATTTTCCAGGGATTGGAAAATTAAGGCTGGCTGATATGCAGCCGAAAGAAGAGATTATCATTGGTGCTGCCATCGATATGATATGCAGCATCGTAATAGCCCGAAGTGGCTGATTCGGTATAATTTGACCCATCCCACACACGGTTCCAGACATTGGAAACCAGATCGTCCGACCATTCAGTCAGATAGGTGATGCCCGGGTTGGAGTTACTCACTTCCAAATGCTGGAAACTGACCGTGTTGTCCGGATGATATATAATCGAGGGCGGAGTTCCCTGGTTCAGCGCATTGGTCGGATTCCCGGCCAGCGCATATTCATAGAGGTCCGTTTTTCCATCATCATCGTTATCTGCCGCAGGATCCCCGTTCAACCCGTAGGCGGACACATAATCGTTCCAACCATTGGAAGTGCCCGAACTGGCTTTCGCCTGAAAGTACCGAAGGTCGGCATAAATGTTCACACCTGATCCCGAAAGGTCATAGTAGAGACCTACGGATTTAACATTTTTCATATCAATGATGGCTAAGGAACCGATGGATCCATATCCATTGACCAACGGAGTAAAATTATACCAGTTTAAGCCGGATGGCTCATCCACTGACAACGTTGGAAATGAGGCAGCGTTTGCATGGTATTGTGTTAATTGCAAACCGGCACTTGCATACCAATCGCCGCTTTCTTTCTGAACAATCCAGTGGACCGTTCCGGTCCCCGACCCTCCAAACATCGAAAAGCGGGCCTCAGCCGCCAGACTGACTAAACCGGCCGTTCCGCCGTCGGGCAGAAGGTCCCATACATACATGCAATCGTATGTGGCCTGATTTTTACCCGACCGGATTATATCGCCGCTATCTTTGTCACTGATCTCTTTTGCATTTCCGTTGCTGCTCGCAGCTGTGTTGAACCGGGGCGACCGATTCGTATTCACCGGATAATAGTCGGCGCCAACCACCGGGTTGGCATTGGTATTCCCGACATAGGTAATGCTCTTGAAAATGAAACTTTGATTGTTCGTAACAATGCCGGTGTCTCCCCCGACTTCACCCCACTGAATAATCACGTTCACAACGGGTGGTGAGACCGGATTTTCAGTTTTAAGCAACAGGACATCATACGGCTGCATCATCTGCGTACTCGATACCGGTTGCCCGGTAAGCAAGTTACGATAATTCGCAGCATGGCCGGATGTGAGCGACAGGGCAACCGTTCGCGGCTCGGTGCTGAGGTTGATCAAGGCCATGGTTGAGTTGCCGATTGCCTCATCCTGGGATTGCATGGCCAGCACGCCATAGGCCGGAGCACCGCCGTCCGTGATTTCAACCTCAACCGGAAGAACCGGCTTCAAAGCAAGCAATGCACTCTCCAGACCGGCAGCCATGGCAAAGGTATCCGATGAATACGGCACGCTCGCATAGGGCGTCAGTCCGGATGATCCTCGCGCAACACCGTGCTCATCTTTTGCAAAGCTGGCTGAAGTCCCATTGACCTGGATAACGTTTCCTCCCGCAGCTTCGAATGCCTGCAGCTTCAAAAGATTTGCATCAGAAACGAACGGTGCGGGCGGCATAATGACTGTCTGCTCAGCCGGATTAAGCAAACTGAACGTCGACGGCGTAACAAACCCGACCGGAATATTAAGTAACTTTGCGGATTCATAAACCGCTTCCAGCTGAACCAGATAATCAGCATCCTGGATGGCGGCTTCATCGCAATGATAAATCATGTAATAGCGGGTCTCCGGAACCAGCGACACCACCGAGGCGGCGTGAGCATTCAACTCCTTAAACGTGCGGCCATATGCATCGAGTGCCGAGGGCAACGTGACGATGCTCCCCATCATCGCGTCAATGCCGCCTTTACGCAGACTCCCGTCATCATCGCGCGGCCAATACCAGGCCTGCATGGCGCGCATACCGTGCGATGCCGCCATCCAGATTGCCGCACGAACATAGTCCGGATCCATCGAGAAATCGCGCCAGCGACCGGTCGACAGCCCATGCCACTCGGAATCATAAAACGCCTTACCCGGAGAGACGGAACGCATAAAGTCGAGCGTGGCCGACTGCCCCGTCCATTGCATGCCATAGCGGGTCATCCACTCTTCGTCACCTTTATAGTTCAGGTTCGACATCCCCAGCGGAATCACCTTGTTATCCGCTCCCTGCACATCCATCAGTTTTGCCAGATATTCCACATCGATTCCTTCATCGCGCGATGAAAGAAACTGTCGGCCCAGCACTTTGATGGTTACCGGGTCCAATCCGGGATCATTGGCTTGTGTACCGGCTTTGAGAAACTCAAAAAAACCGTTGATGCGACTCATATTAAACAGACACCAGTCATGCCAGACCGGGCCGCCCTGAATGGTCGATGGAGCCGACGGATCAATCGGCATCGTCATGGCATTCATAGCGGCATTAAAATCCGCATGCGTTGTGCCGTAAGTCGTATTCAGATTGGCAATAGCAGTATATTTATCCTGCAGCCATTGGTTGTAGTTGGTCATGGTGTTGGCCGAAACCCCGTTATCCGCCAACCAGCCGCCTTTGCGCGTGGCAAAGTTGGGTTCGTTCGCCAACAGGTGCATACGTGCACCGTTGCCGGAACCGTTGGGACCGCAAAGCTCCGGCAGTAGGCCTTCAAACAACTGGGTCAACCAGTTTCTAATCTGCGGGCTGTCCGTATCGTATTTGACGAAGTTGCGCGCTCCGTTGGTAATGGCGGAGTTGGTGGCAATCATCCAGGAATCAACAGCCCCCCCCAGGAAGATCTGCTGCGGCATTTCATTGTTCGCCGTCTGGGCAAAGGCATCGTCGCGCTCATCGGTTAGGAACCAGGGTGTGATCGATCCATCCGGCTCCAGATTGGTCAGTTGATAATAGGACCCGCTCATACGACCGAATGCCTGCATCAGATCCTCATCAGCCGGCATCCAGGTGAAGGTGCTTGGAATGGCCGGAATGCCATCCAGCGCATAGTAGTCGTTCGTCAATGTCATGGTACCGGAGGAAAGATCGAGAGGAGCTTTCAAAACAATATCGGATGCAAGCTGCGCCTGCAGCTCAGCAACCGCATTGGAGGCCACCGCAAGGCACTCCGCCATTTCATCAAACGGCAGTTCAAGATGATAGGTCGCCGCATTCGGAATCTTATGCCCCCACCACGTATCCTCAACCGCGTTCGACATCACTTCCGGATGATCGTAGTCATATTGAGCGAAGGTCTGAAACCGGTCGATCACGACTTGAGAAACATACGCATAGTCCGTATTCAACCCGGCCGCATCCGCCTCAGCAACCAAGGTGGCCAATACGGTTTCATTGCTGGAGACACTGTTCGCCAGAGCCTGCCAGTCAGCAGGGGTGGTTCCCCCGTCCCAGGCCGCAGCCCCCGAGGCGAGCAGCAGCGCGCTGAACGGCACCATTTTCCAAGGTTTGGAATTCATCTTTTATCCCTCTTTACGAACCAGGAAACGGCAATTGAGCCCCATCACACATCGCGATGCTTCCTTTCAATAGTCGATTTACAGTGTCTGCAATACGAGAGATAGAGGCTATCGGCGATCCGGCAAAAGATATACGACATTTCGCCTCGTTGCAGTCCGGATGCTACAGAACTACAGAATCGAACGAATTCCGGCCTTCCCTTTCATCTTTTCGAGCAGTTCTTTCAGCTCGGCCGCTTTTTCGGGATGCTTCGCAATGATGTTGTTCTGCTCCGAGGGATCGTCTTTCAGATTAAAGAGCGAAGGCTGAATGGGGTCGCGCCCCTTGGGCCACTTCGGCTTGGCCGGACCCACATATTTCCACTCATGGTGGCGAAGCGCCAGCCCCCAGGATTCTTCAATCATATAGGTGTGCCCTTTATCGCTCTCCCCCAGAAAAGTCGGCAGCATATTCCGGCTATCGATGCCTTCTTTCGCCGGAAGCTCAACCCCGACGAGGTCTGCAAACGAAGCCATAAAATCGATCTGGTTCACCATTGCATCCGAAGTGCCCGGTTTAATACGGGCGGGCCAGCTGATGATCAGCGGCACCCGGGTTCCGCCTTCATAGATCTGGTATTTGCCGCCACGCCAGATTCCGGAGCCATCGTGCCCGCGGTCCAGTTCTTCTTTCGAACACTCCACTTCGGTTCCATCCACATAGCCGTCGTCATAGGTCGGTCCGTTGTCGCTGGAAAAGATGACGATCGTATTCTCAGCCAACCCGTGCTTCCTGAGGGTTTTCATGATTTGGCCGACCGTCCAGTCGAACTGCACCATGGCATCGCCGCGGTAGCCCAGCTCGGTCTTCCCTTTAAAGCGCGGGTGCGGCGCGCGCGGCACATGAATGTCCTGCGAGGCGAAATAGAGAAAAAACGGCCGGTCTTTATTGGCCGCAATGAATGAGCGGGCTTCGCCCACAAATACATCCGAGATGGTTTCATCATTCCACAATGCCGATTTACCGCCGGACTGATACCCAATCCGTCCGATTCCGTTAATCACACTGTTATCATGCCCGTGCGTGCTCTGATAATAGGTCATCGCCTCGCGATTGGTTTTTCCGTCGGGATACTGCGTGCTACCCGCAACCTGAACGTCAGCCAGTTTCTTTCCGACATACAGCGGATCCGACGGATCCAGATTCACAACGCGGCGTCCCTTCAGATAGACACAGGGAACCCGGTCGTTCGTGGAGGGCAGCAGAAAGGAATAGTCGAAACCAATTTCCAACGGGCCGGGCTTCACCTTCCCGTTCCAGTCGGTTTTCACACCGGACTTGCCAATGCCCAGATGCCATTTCCCGATCACGCCGGTCGTATAGCCGGCCTGTCGGAACATCTGCGGAAGCGTTAAGCGGTCGAGCGGAATCAGCAACGGCGCATCGGGCGGAAGAATCCGGGCGTTATAACGAAAAGCATGAATGCCCGTCAGCATCGAAAAACGCGACGGTGTACAGGTGGAAGCAGAGCAATGCCCGTCCGTAAAATTAATACCGCCGGTTGCCAGCTTATCGATGTTCGGAGTCGGAATCATTTTTGATCCATTCACTCCAACGTCGGCAAATCCCACGTCATCGCCATAGATAATAACAACATTCGGTTTCGTTACCGCACCGGTTGAGCAAGCAAGCCATGCAACAGCATAGACCATCATCGGGAAAAGTTTCATGAATACATCCTTAGCGTTTCAAATCAGTCGAGTATGTATTTATGACATTGTGCGTACCAATACAACTCCATGCGAACGAACTTTTGCCGAAAACCCTTTCCTGAAATGACCGATATCAGTCTGCCGCCAGATATCACGTAAAAGTGTCGGACCCGACAGCCCTATGGTCTTCCAATCAATGGAAACCACCTGATCAGCATCTGCTTTATTAAATAAGCCAATCGCCTTTCCGCCATCGGCCAGTTCTTTAACAACCACTTCGACCTGATTCGCCAGGTCATACGAACGCCCCGGGACAGCCAGCGCATCCTGATGCACTTCGAGCACTTCCGCATTCTTGAGCAGGTTCAGCGTAAATGCATCCATCGACTCGATCGGGCAACCGATTAATAACGGACACGACCAAAGTACCCATAGAGAGATATGGCTGTACTGTTCATCGGGGGTCAAACTGGATGGAGCCGGCGCCTGCCGACTCTCTGTACTGGTGACCACATCACCGATCACCAACATATCAGCATCCGGAAAATGTCCTGGTCCGCCGCGCACGCCTTCTTCCATCCAGTTGCGATGCTGCGTCCATTGTTCCACCACATTCAGGTGACACCCCTCCTGATCCCACCGATCCTTCAGGTCTCCTGCCGTTCGCCAACAGTTGACTACCTTCATGTAAAGTTCCGCATGCTCCAACGGTGCGGTGTTGGAGATTGAATATAGAATATCGCGTCCGCAGTTTTTCAGCGCGTTGGCCATGCGGAGCGTGCTTGCCGGGTCGTTGGGATTCCAGTCGTACTTCAAATAGTCGATGCCCCACTCTGCCCACTGAGCGGCATCGTTTTCATCGAACACATGCTCAGCAACCCGGTAGCACTCTTTCATTTTCCGGTCTTTTTTATGACCCATGATTTCCTGATCCCATCTGCCATCCGGATAATCGCTCGAACCGCCAATACGGCCGGCATAGGTGGTAATCCACGGAGATGAATAGATCCCCACCTTCAGGCCCAGCGCATGGATTTCATCGCACAGTTTTCCAAGGTCCGGAAATGCTGAAGGATCAGGCTGAATGGCATTATGCGGACCGCCCCGCCGGCCCTGCCACGCATCATCGATATTGATGTATGACCAGCCATAATTTATCAGTTCGGTTTCGACCATTGCTCGGGCCGAATCACGCACATGCTTCTGGCTGACTTCGGTTTGCCAGCAGTTCCAGGAATTCCACCCCATTGGCGGAGTCAGACCAATCGAGTCGCCGACCACAACCGTGAAAGTCCGTTCGGCAGAGCCAAAGCGATTCTCCACCTTAAACACCAACCGGTATTCAGACTCGGTTGCGTCAACAATAGTACCGCTGATCTGCCCCGTATCCGCATTCAGCTGCAAGCCGGCCGGCAGATGGTCGGCCCTGAACTTCATCGGGCGCCGGCCAGAGGCCGGAATCGTGTACAGAAAGGGAGATCCCGGCCGGACCCCGAAAACAGAAGGACCATTGATCCGGGGCAAAGGCAGTTCCGGCGGTGTTAACAAATATTTACCATCTCCATAGACCGGATCATATACCTCGCCATCCACAGCACTCACCGAAGCTTCTTCATTTATCATGATGTTACTATGATCAATCATCACTATCTACCATGAGCGATTACGTCCCGTTTATCTATACTATTTCAGGTAAAAGGCATGCGGGATTGCGCCAAAAAAAAGCGCCCCGCCTGAACGGAGCGCTTTTTCCGAAAACTGTGGATCCCGGTTTATTCCACAATCAGTTTTATAAACTTCTTCGCATCGGCAGTTCCGATGGTTTCGCTATTTTCGAGGAAGTCACCGCTGATCGAGCCGGAGCTGACGTTGATTACCGCGCCCGTTGCCCAGGTGCCAGTGGTCAGGCTGTCGGTGGTGAGAACTCTGGCTTTCAGGCCGTCTTCGGCACCCAGCGTCCAGAAGACATAGTCGCCGGTGGAAGCATCGAATACCGGCTGCGTTCCAACATGGTCGCCATCGAGAGGCTCGCCGCCAAAGATATATTCGCCCCAGTTGTCCAGCGCGTCGTTGTCCGGGTTTTCGCCCATTCCGCCAACACCCTTCTCTGTTGCCCATTCTTCGTATCCAGAAGCTCCAGCCGGTGCGGCATATGCGGCGAAGTGACGCATTCTTGTGCCATACCACGCTGATGATGCTCCGTTGACTTCGGCATAGTAGCCGACGGAAACGACGTTCTCCATATCGATGGTCGTTGGAGTCGCGGCAATAACCGGATTGTCGCCGGCATGCGGAGTGTATTCATACCAAGTCATGCCATCGGTATATTGAATTATGCCATCCGTGTAGGCCGTGGTCAGTGCGGTGGCCTCGCTGGCAAACCAGTCGCCGTTGCTCTTTTCAATGACAATGCGGTAGTTGCCATCGCTGAAGGCGGCATTGAAGCCTTGGATTTCAATGGAAACACCCATGAGCGTGGTGGCCGTTTCGTCCAGATAGTTTTCCCACACCACCATGTGCTGCTGGTTGGTTTGGTTCCGGTTGACCTGGATTCGATCTCCGGTCCAGTCGTCGTCTATCGTGAGGCTCTGCACCGATCCTGCGGCATAGCCGGCAAAGTTAAAGACCGGCGATTTGTCCGTATTGTTCGGATAGTAGTCCGGTCCCACTGTGGGATTGGACTCCGTGCCTGCTACGTAGGTGGAGGATTCGCCGGACACGCCGACGTCGTTCGTGGTGATATCAGTCGATCCGCCAGCGGCTCCCCACTGCACAATCTTAGTCGATACGGGCCCCGGAGTTGCAGAAGCCTTGAAATAACGGGTCTGGTGCGAATTCCATCCGCCGGACGAGTTGGTAAATACATTAAAACTTCCGACCGTGACAATATCGTCCATCGTGATGAACGTTGCATTGGATGCAAAGGTGACACTGTCAATATCCTGATAGGGATTGAAGGCATACCAATCGATGGAGTCCGGATAGTTCTCTTCATAGAGTTCCCAGCCGCCGGTAGTCGCAACAGGCGCGCTGGCATACCAATCGCCGGTACCCTTCTCGATCACCCAGCGGAAGTCGGAATAGTCATCGCCAAGCGATTTGCTTCTTCTTGTTGACGTTGCCAGATAGTCCAGCGTGTGATTATCGAGCATGAAGTTTTCCCACGCCAGCATCATGCGGTATTCCTTCTGGTTCTTGGCCGACTCGATGCTATCGCCATCACTGCCGCCTTCCAACACGCGCTTAGTATTGGCCGTGGCCGATGCCACTTGATTGAATATAGGCGTGCGGTCAACGGCACTGGAATAGTAGCTGTCGCCAATCGCAGGATTGCACTCGCTTCCCGCAACATAGGACCCTAGCGATAGTGCAAAGTTTTGATTGTTGGTCACAATGGCGGTGTCGCCACCGGGCTCGCCCCACTGCACGACCGTCGGCCCTGGAAGCGGGATCAAAGCGACATAACTGGAGGTCACCGAAAAATCATCGATCACCCGATTGGTGGTCTTTGTGGTGTCTTCGTTGCGCGAAGAGCTGATCCCCACCTTGATTGTGGAATTGGTGAAGAATGACTCAGTTGTCTTGATGGCACTCGCACTCGTTTCAACCGTTACACCACTGGTCAGATTGGAAAGACTGAAGGTCGCCGACCAGGAATTGGTGAAGTGCCCTTTGCTGAGACTGCATGTATACAGGCAGGCCTCGCCAGTCAGATCGTTGCTGCTCAAGCCCAGCACGGATTCATTGAACGGCTTCCAGCCATAGGGTGTATTTTCCGTGTCCTTCATGGACAGTGCGTAGCCTGTGGCGCCAGAACGCGACAGATAGATGCGCGGCCCGCCACTGAACTGGAAGCTGAATACATCATTTCCACCATTAGTGGGGTTGGTTTCATCGAACGAAAATACGGCAGAAAGCGTATAGATATTGTCCGTAGCTGCATCAATCAGATCCGGGGCATACGAGCTCTGCCACTGATTTGAAGAAATGGCCACCTTCTCGCCTGCCACCGTATTACCATCGTTCCCGGTCCATCCGTTCTGTCCGCTAAGCACACCATTCGTATAGCCGCTGGCCAACGAAAAGTCATACGTCACCGCCTGCACAGAGGCTGCCAGCATCAGGCCTGCACCCAATGCGAATGTTGTTATATTTCTGTTCTTCATCCTGTAACTCCTCATGGTTAATTACATCCGGTCCCCTTCCGGTTCATCCGCCGAAAGACAGGCATCGGGTTCATTTCCCCTTACCTGATGATTGCATAAAAACTTAAAGCACAAATACATTCTATACATGATATCGCATTTAAAATATGCGATTTTGCCACACCGGTTTTCCAGCGGACTCAGAATCAACCATTGCCCGGCCATCGCATTTGTATACTTTGTCCACATTTTAATTCCCCATTCGTTTAATGCTTGATTGCACGGCCCTGTGCCGTAACAAGGATTGTATGAAAAGAAGAAATTTTATCTCTAACGTCACCGTGCTCTCTCTCGGCGCAGCCGGAACCCCCTTCATTTCCTTCGGTGAATTGCCCCATCATAAGCTGATGAGTAAAGGCGACCTGCAAACCAGCCTGAAAATTTTCAATCTTTGGGACGTGCAGCCGACCGAAAAACAGGCGCTTCTGATCAAAGCCGATGAAATCCTGCGGCCGAACCGCGCCGGTTCATTTGCCGACCTCTCAGACGATCCCGAATTTCAGGCCATGGCCCGAAGCGCCGGGCTCACCCACCTGGGCGGCCCCATGCTTGGAAACATTTCTGAAACCGGCGCAGACCTTTGGATCCGCACCTTAAAACCGGCGCAGGTTTCGGTGGAACTGGATGGAAACGTTTTCGGTCCCGTGGCCACAACCATAGAAAGCAACCTCTCCGCTGTGGTTCCAATCATTGGAATGAAGCCCGGCCGTGATTATCCTTATAAGGTGCTGATCGACGGCAACCCCGCGCGCATTCCGGCAACTTCCAGGCTCCGGACCGTTCCGGGGAAAAACACTCGCATCGCCTTCGGAAGCTGTTGGCACCGTTGGGGATTGAACCACCCGCAGATGGATCTGCTCCGGGAGCGCCGCCCCCATGCGTTGCTCGCCATCGGCGACATTGCGGTGCAGGATCGGAGCGGCCACATCGGATTGACCACCCACGACTTTCTCATGCGCGACCTCACGCCCCGTTGGAACGACTTTGTGGCAACCGTCCCGGTTTATTCCGGATGGGACGACCACGACTACTGTGCAAACGATAAATGGAACACCTCTTCAAAATTCAGTGCCGCCGATCGTTCCAATGTTCGGAAAGCCTTCACCCAGTCGTGGGTGAACCCCCAGTACGGCCTGAACGGTAAAAGCACCTTTCTCCGCACCCGTATCGGCCCGTGCGACATCATCATGACCGACAACCGGTTCGCCCGCAAAAAGAACGGCCGCTACCTCGGCGAAGAGCAGCACGAATGGCTGAAAGAGCAGTTGCTCGACTGCAAAGGCCCGTTCATCATTCTCTCCTGCGGCACCATGTGGTCCGACTATGTATCCAACGGCAAAGACTCCTGGGGCAAATACGATCAGGCCGGACGCGAAGAAATCTTCAAGCTGATTGAAGAGCATCAGATTAAGGGCGTTCTGCTTATTTCCGGCGACCGCCACGGTGCGCGCGGTTTCACGCTGCCCCGCCCCGGCGGCTTCAACTTCTACGAGTTCGGCGGTGCCTGCTTCGGCGGTCGCATCGGGCCGCCCGCAAAAGATCCAAACTGGACCACCCAGCTCTACGGCATTGCAGCTCAATATGCCTTCAGCGAATTTGAATTTAATACCACAAAACCCGACCCCGAAGTCACCTTCCGCCTCACCGGCGAAAAGGGAAACCGGATTCACGAGCTGACGTTAACCCGCAGCCAGCTCACACCGCCGGAAAGGACCCGCTCATGAAAAAATGGATAGGCATCGGCCTGCTTGCCGCAACAACCGTACTGGCAAACCCGAAAAACGTACTACTGATCTGCATCGACGATCTCCGGCCTGAACTGAACTCGTTCGGGGTGGACTATATTCACTCGCCGAACATCGACAAACTGGCCGAAAGCGGGCGCCCTTTTATCCGGCACTATGTAAACGCGCCCAGCTGCGGTCCCTCCCGCTGCACCCTGCTGACCGGCCGCTACGGAGCCCCGGCGAACGATGCCCTCTTTAAACGGGCGGCACAGTTTGCCAAAGCCCCGGAATCCGTCCCGCCGAGCATGCCGGAATGGTTCCGCACCCATGGCTACACCACCGTCTCTGTCGGCAAAGTTTCCCACCATCCCGGCGGACGCGGCGGCCCCGACTGGAACGACAACTCGAAAATTGAACTGCCCAACGGCTGGGACCGTCACCTCATGCCCGTTGGTGAATGGCAGCACCCGCGCGGAGCCATGCACGGCCTCGCCCACGGCGAAATACGAAACAAGCCCGGTGAGATGGATCTGTTCCAATCTTCGGAAGGTCCGGACACCATCTATCCCGACGGCCTGATCGCCGACGAAGGAATTAAACAGCTCGAAGAACTCGCGCAGGCAGACCAACCCTTCTTCCTGGCCGTCGGCCTCATCAAGCCCCACCTGCCGTTCGGCGCGCCGGCGGAATATATGAAACCGTATGAAGGCAAACCCCTTCCCCCCATCCCCCATCCCCGAAAACCGACCGGCAAAACCACCTGGCACGGCTCCGGTGAGTTCATGAAATATAACCGATGGGGAAAAGATCCGCGCAAAAACGATGCATTTGCCGAAGAAGTCCGCCGCCACTACGCCGCCTGTGTCACCTATGCCGACAAACACGTTGGCGACCTCATGGCCGCTCTAAAAAAATCCGGGGCGGCGCAGGATACCATCGTCATCATCTGGGGCGACCACGGCTGGCACCTGGGAGAACATGCCATCTGGGGCAAACACAGCCTTTTCGAAGAATCCCTGCACTCCCCGCTGATCATTTCCTATCCCGGCATTGGAAACCCCGGCATACCATCCGGGGCCGTGGTTGAGACGCTCGACATCTTCCCGACCCTGTGCCAGCTGACCGAAGTTCCAATGCCTGGATTTATTCAAGGCGAATCGCTGGTTCCAATGCTTGGAAATCCCGACGCGGAAGGTCACTGCGCATTGGCTTACAAGGGGGGAATATACACCTTACGAACCGATCAATATCGCTTCACCCTTCACGGCAACGGCCACGTGGAGCTTTACGACCACACCTCACCCGAAAAGGAAATGTTGAATGTGGCGGAAAAACATCCTGAGCTCGTTAAAAAACTGACCGCTCAACTCAAGGCGAAAAAAAACGGATGACCACTTTTCGGGACCCGTTCATCCACAAGGACCCAGTTGCGGATTCAGGAGCGTTTATAATATCAGGCAGAGGTTATAATGTCGCAGATTCATTCCTGTGCCATTCTTTCAGCAGATGCCAACCCGCATGGATCGAATTAAAGCGAAGGGAAAGAAAATGACTGCTGACAAACCTCTGCTCTTATATGAAGAAATTATGCTGCTGGCCCTGCGCGACGAAAAAGGCACCATGTCCGCCCAATATCCGGAACAAATGGTGGCAGGAGCCATCTTGGCAGAACTGCTGCTCGACCGGCGTATTTCGGTTGCAGATAACCGCAAACAATTAGTAGATGTTCAAAACCATACGTTAACAGGCGATCCGATTATTGACCAAAGCCTGAAGTTGATCGCATCGGCCAAACGGCGGGCCTCGTTGAAAACCTGGGTAACCCGGCTGGCAGGCATGAAAGGACTCCGGCACAGCGTGGCCCGTCAGCTATGCCACCGGGGCATTCTACGGGCGGATGAAGACACGGTTTTGTTCATTTTCAAGAGACGCATCTATCCGGAACTCAATCCCGTGCCTGAAAAAGAAATTATCAACCGTCTGCACACGGCCATATTTACCGATTCCAATCAGCTTGATCCCCGCACCATTGTGCTGGTTTCGCTGGCCGGTGGCAGCGAACTGCTGAATCAGACCTTCGGGCGCAGAGAGATTAAATCCCGGAAAAAACGAATCGAACACATCGTGAACGGTGAACTGACCGGAAAAGCGACCAAAGAAGTCATTGCAGCCTGTCAGGCCGCGATAATGGTTGCCGTCATCATGCCGGCCATGATGGTCAGCACCATTCAAAGCTGATCCGTCCAACAGCATAATGAGACAGAAACAGGGCTCTATTTGCACAGTGGCCGGTATGCCGTCCACTGGTTTCCAGCTGCACAGGGCGACAATATAACGCATTTCTTTTACGTGATGTAGTATAGTTTTAATCCCCCCCTTCAGTTACCTTTTTCAGCACATAGGGATATGAAGTGTACTTGGGTTCCCCTGTGTAATAGAGAATTGAAAGGGTTAGGGTTTATGAAAACACTTATTTCCTGCGTCGCCGTTCTGGGCACGCTGGCCGCCGAAGCGCGGGTTATTAATGTTGCGGAACACGGCATTGTGCCGGGCAAAGATGCAACGTATGCATTAAATCGGCTGATTGAGTCCGTCAGCTCCGAAGACGGCATCACATTGAGCTTTCCGAAAGGCCAATACGATTTCCATTTTGAAAATGCGGTCGAAATGCACCGGGCCGTCGCCAACCACGACAACGGCCTGAAACGAATGATTTTCCCCATCTTCGGAAACAAAAATATCACCATTGATGGCAACGGTTCCCTGTTTATGATGCATGGGCGTGTGGTGCCCTTCACCATTGAAAGTGTCGACGGCATTACCCTGAAAAACTTTTCCATCGACTGGAAACAGTCGTTCCATGCCGAGCTCAAGTGCATTGAGCGGGATGTAGCAAAAAATGCGGCAACCTTCGAGCTGGATGAAGAACTATACCCCCACAAAATCAAGCATGGTCAACTGATCTTTGATCGCATGGGCCAGGAAGACCGTATTGGCGCCAATATGGTTTGGGACCCGGAAACACGGGCCCCGATCTACGACACGAATCGTTATGCACTGAATTCCTGGAAGGCAGTCAAAGTTTCAAAGCCGGGAAAAAACAAGATCAAGCTGGAAGGCTGCTTTAAAAAAGAGCCGCCGCCGATCGGCACCATCACAGTCGTCTACGGCGAGCATCCGACCAGCCGCCTCTGCCCGGCGATTCACGTCACCAACTCGAAAGATCTGAAGATTGAAAACGTCACCGTGCATGAGGCCGGCGGCATGGGCCTGATTGTTGAGCGCACCGAAAACATCACATTGGACGGCATGAAGGTGACCTCCAATAAAGACCGCATTGTTTCCACCCGTGCCGATGCCACTCACTACATCGGCTGCAAAGGAACGATCAAAGTTGAAAACTGCGTGTTTGAGCACATGCTCGATGATGCCATCAATGTGCACGGCGCCTACGTTCCGGTGGCCGAATATATCGGCAACAACGAATTCATCTGCGATATCAGCCACTTCCAGCAATGGGGTCTGCTCTTCGGGGAACCCGGCGATAAGATTGCACTGATGTCCCGCAAGACCGTGCTGCCGTTTTTTGAAACCACTATTAAGGATCTCAAAATCCTGAACGAACATCGTTTCGTCCTAACGGTTTCCGAACTACCGGAACAGCTTCCTGATGTGCCGCTGTCCGTTGAAAACCTGACCTGGTATCCGGACCTGATCTTCCGCAAGAATATAGTCCGTGAAAACCGCGCGCGCAGCATTCTGGTCACCACCAAAGGAAAAGTGCTGATCGAGAATAACTATCTCTCCTCCCAGATGCACGGCATCCTGATTGAAGGCGACAACAACAAATGGTACGAATCCGGCGCCGTTGAAGATGTCATCATCCGAAACAACGAATTCGTGAATATCGGCTATGCGAAAACAGAGCGTTACCCCCTGCTTGCATCACCGCTGTTTACTTCCGACCAGCACATGGGCGAAGGCCGCTACCACCGCAATATCGACTTTGTCGACAACACCATCAAGAGCTTCAACGGCCTGATGGTCAAGGCCTGCTCCGTTGAAGGCCTGAAGATTTCCGGCAACCGGATGATCTTCAGCGAGGATTATCCCCAGGCCGACGAAGGCGATGCGATCAAACTGGAATACTGCGACAAAGTGACGATTTCCAAAAACACGGCCGATGGATTCGACTCGCTGGTGATCAGCCAGACTGCCGACACGGAAAACGTGAAGATCAAGAAGAATGCAGGATTCGCCAAGGCGGAACCGATGAAAACCGCGCAGAACTGATCCTTCCTCCGCGTTCAGCAGGCCAAACGCCCTCGTATAACGGGGGCGTTTTTTTGTCTCCCTTTTTATCAAGTTACTGTTCTGCAACTGCAAAGATAAAGAAACCGCCCGAGTCAGGCGTCGAGCCTCTCTGGCGAAATCACGTATGTCTTTGGTGTTTGAGCATATTTCATCATGAACACATTATGGTAGTTTAAAGCCGTAAATGGAGGGTTATCCGACCTCATGCTGTTACTTGACTGCTTTTTAATCGAATGGATCAGTCGGTCACGTGGTCGGATATACAAAAAGAGGCCTTTTATGACTGTTAAACGATTTGTTTTCCTGACGCTAAGTATGCTGCCGCTGTATGCCTCCCGGGGCGCACTGGTTCAGAACGGCGACATGTCCCTCAATGCCTATGCAACCGGCGGCAATAACGCAACCTTTGCGGATCTCGATCAGGGCTGGGCGGTTAAATCGCAGGCAGCGATCGATTTTGATACCAACCCCGGTAAAATCACATGGGACGGCCCCACAGAAACCCTGCTCGAAGATGGCCTGGCCCAGATTAATTCCGTAACTTCGGAAACCGGCAATACGTTGGTCTTTGCATTCGACTGGACCGCGGCCCCGGGTTCCACCACGCCGGACCTTGAATATCAGGTCGTCGGTTGGAAGGTCACCGGAACCCCGGTCGCGACCGATAAGTTTTTCAATAATATTAATGGCGACACCAAAATTGTCTCCGGCCTCGATGGGAATGCTGATGCGATTGACCTGTTGAGCGGCATCAACGGCGGTTCCGGCAACTCTGCCCCGAGCACGGGCCTCTTCAACGGTACCGCCGGCTCAGCCGAAACAGCATCGATCACGATTGAGCTCAGCAGCTATCCCCTCGGCTTCAATGATATCAGCGACTATGACTATATCGGCATCCGTTTCCACATTGCCGGCGATAATGCCGACCTGTCTGCAATCGGCAGCACGCTCGACAATGTTTCGCTGACCACCTCAACCGTCACACCGACCGAACCGATCGTCAGCCACGACACCGGCTATACGATCACCAAGGTCCGGACCTTGCAGGCGGGTGCTGAAGAATTCATTGTGGGCAGTTCCTACGAAGGCACCGTCCTCGCCCTCGATTATGACGGCACCGCCCTGTGGACCAACACGCTCTCCGGATACGTTAACCACGACCTCTGGACCGGCGATCTCACCGGCGACGGCACCAACGAAATCCTGACCGCCAACGCAGACGGAACCGTTTACTGTATCGACGGAACCACCGGGGCGGATCTCTGGCAGTTTAAAACCAACAGCGCCCCCATGTTTGCCGTCTGTACCGTCAGCGCCCCCAACGGTACGCCCTATGTGGTGTGCGGCGGCTATGACCTGAGCATCTACTATCTGAATGCAGCCGGTACGCCCGTCAAAACCATCCACTCCTCCACCTACTCGGCGGCCGATGCCTGGGCCGGTGAACCCGACGGTCTCCATATGGTCAATTTCCTGCGCCCCGTAAACGTCGGCGGCACAGAATGCCTGGTTGTGAAGGGCGAAAACAACAGTCAGCAGAGCACCGGCAATACATACCTGTTCGATGTGTTTGCGGATATACCGTTCAGGACCAATCTTAACACCGGCATTAAAGGCGCCGGCGATCTGCGCGTATGCACTCCGCCCGGCGGCGGAAACGATCAGATTATCGTGGGCGACTCGGGCGGTCGGGAGAATGATTTTATTCTATATGATCCGACGGCCGACACGGAAGCCTACGTGGATATCTCCACCAATTTCAATCTGGGCTTCGGCTACCGCGTAGTGCAGAACGAAATCATTCCCGACGGCGGAAGCTATCAATATCTGTCGCTCATCGGATCCGACCTGATTCTAACACCGACCAACCTCGATGTTTTCAGTGCCGAACGACTGGAAACCACCTATTCCTACAACGATATGTGGAAGGATAGCGCCGACCGGATTTTATTGGCCAGTGCCCAGAGCGGCGGCAGCTGCATCCACATAATCGACACGGCCAACAACGGCTGGAAAGCCGCCTACTCAGCTCTGAATCCGCCCGGCAAAATTGCACAGATTCTCGCCAACACTGCCGCAGCTCGCACCAACCTGAATACCGGCTTCACCAAACCGGCCTGGGAACGCGCTCCCCTGCCCGTCTATCTGATGACCGAAGGAACCACCGGAGTTGAATCGCTGATGCAATCCATCACGAACTCCTACAGCAGCCCGGTATTCCTGAACAGCGAGCATACCGGCCATGCCCACGATCCGGTCGACTGGGACCGCGATACCGTGCTGGCCGCCAACCCGGTCTATCGCGACAAACGCGACAGCCGCAGAACCTACGACTGGACCTACGGCGATGTGACCAACTTTTATTTCCCGCTTTACGTCGGACACCCCGGCGTCTCCTACTGGGGCGGACACGGCAACGATCCGTATATGTTCAGCAAGCAGGTGACCAAAGATATCATCTCCAATGCCGGCAGCAAAAAGACCGTGCTGGTGTATCCGGAAATAGGAGACACCTCCACCAACCTGAACTTCCTTACCGACGATCTGCTCTATCCCCTCGCTGCGCACTCAGAAGCAACCGGCGGCAATGCCTATCTCTACATCCGGTCGAAGCAGCACTTCTGGTCGTCGGACATCTATCA
Organism: Pontiellaceae bacterium B12227; assembly: GCA_029432775.1. Taxonomy (GTDB): domain Bacteria; phylum Verrucomicrobiota; class Kiritimatiellia; order Kiritimatiellales; family Pontiellaceae; genus Pontiella. Next base: position 63,512 of record JAROAZ010000020.1, read on the forward strand.
CTCCGGCTGGTCCCGGCTGGTGGCCGGTGATTATGCGGACACCTTTGTGGCCGCGCTCGAAGAGACCAACAGCAAGACCATGGAGTTGAGCATGGCCGCGCGTCTGGGCCTGTGGGCCGGCGGCTCCATCAATCAATGGGGTGCGCGCTGTGCACGCGACAACCCCAGCCTCAATCGGCTGCGCGAATTTTCGCACCAGGAACTGCCCAACCACTTCCTGCGCCAGATGGTTTACAACATTTCCAGCGGCGCGCAGTTCATCAATAACTTTTCAGTCGATCAAACCTACATGAGCATGTTCTGGGAACTGATTGCCAAAGGTGCCATCTATGTGCCCAAACGCGAAGAGCTCGTCAGCATCTCCCCGGTGCACCTCAGTATCGCGGATCCGGATGAACATTATATCGAGGAAGGCGGCGCGGTGAAGTGGCTCATCAAATATGATGAAGCCTTTGAAGAAGCCAACCCGTTTGTCTTCAGCCGCATGAACGGCAGCTGGCCGATGGCCCCGACAACAGAATGGGACTTCTCCCGCTATGCCGCCGGCACCAAAGACCGCGGCCTCCACTATCTGCCGAATTATAAAAACGGCATGGTCATGCTCACCCCGCCGCAGAACGGCGTTTATGCCGACCCCGGCGCGGCGCGCGGTGCGCTGACCGATCACATGCATCCGATGTATGAAAGCATCATGCAGGAATTCATCACCGACGGCCGCAACTATATTTCCTCCGACGGCACCACCACCTATTCCGCCGACACATACCACACGACCATATCCAATGCGATTGCCGGCGCGGCCAGCCTGCTGCCGCTCACCGTCGAAGGCGAAGCGGCCTGGGTCTGCGCACAGACCGATCCGAATCATCTGCGCCTGACCCTGGTGGATGGCGGATACCTCAACCCGAAAGGTTCAACCGTAACCGTTTCTTTCCAGACAGCCACTCCTGTTGCCATGACCGACCTGCTCACCGGCGAAACCTTCGACCTGAGCGATCCTTCATCGGTCAGCGTGGAAATTCCGCTCGGCCTCTTCCGTTTTATCGACATTGAACTGGCCGCGGGCCCATCCGCCCCGGAAACGGTTGTGCAGTGGGGCGAGCCCGGCGGCGACAGCACCATCGTCACAAACCATCAGGACTTTTCGAACCTGTACAACACCTACACCGTTGGAAATATCGCCAGCCCGGCCGTCGGCCCGGCCTACTATGCCGACAGCGCAGGCCGCTCGCCCGAGTTCAATCACGCGGCCCATAACGCCTTCAATGTCAAGCGCATCAGCGACGGCGGCACGGGAGCAGACTACATTACATCAGCGAAGAATGAGACCAACTATTCAGCCATGGTGGTGTGGGAAAACTTCCTTTCTTCCAACGACGAACTGGACCGTCTGGAAATTGAAACGCGGGTCAACAATTCCGCCAACACCCCCTCGCAATTCCGCTGGCTGATTCAAAAAAACGACAGTGCATGGTATGCCAGCGCGCAGACGGACACGTCCGGCAACTATGCCTCATATACCACTTCGGACCCGGCTGCTCTCACCTGGTATGACTTCACCCCGTTCAGCGGAGGAACAGCCGTTGTGGGTTCGGAAGCCGCCATCGACATGGCGGACATCACTGCCGTCGGCTACTACGCCACGTTCCAGCAGACCACGACCAATGTTAAATACCGCGCCAGTGAAACACGTTACTTCAAAGCGGTGGCCGGATCCGGCGCTCCGGTGCCTTCGACCGGGTGGGATGATTTCATCACCACGTACGGACTCGGCGGCAGCACCACCAACGATACGGATGGCGACGGTCAAACGGATTTCTATGAATATGGACTCGGCGGAAATCCGACCAACCCGGGTATCGTAGGGGCCGCGCCCTATATGTCCTATGGCCCGGACGGTACCGTCAGCTACTACAACTGGCAGGTAAACCAAACCAATCCGGGCATTACCTACGTGGCCGAGTGGACCGACAACCTGACTTCCAATGTCTGGAACTCCGCATGGGATGCCGTGTCGGGGTCATCGACAACCAACACCGCCTATGACGAGATTGAACAGCAGATCAACGGAAGCACCAACGACCACCTGTTCTTCCGACTGCAATTAACGCAACCATAACAGCAACGCATCCACCCTTGTTTTAAAATGAACAGGCTCGCATTTTGAGTAGATAAAAAAAGGATCACATGAAACTCCAGACCATACTGATCACACTTGTAATCGGCGGAAATGTTTTGGCAGACAACACAATCGTCCAGTGGGGCAACCTCGGCGGTGATACCGGTATAGTCACAGCCAACCAGGCCATGACGAAAGACGGCAGCTGGACCTCCTATACCTCCGGCAACATCGCCAGCCCATCCCAGGGGGCCGATTATTATCCCGCCAATACAGGCCGATCCGCTCCATTCAATAACGCCAGCAATAACGGCTATGGAACCCGTACTATTGCAGATAATACTTCGGGCGATTCGATTCAGTTCGGGAAAAACAGTGACTACACGGCCATGGTGGTATGGGAAGACTTCCTCACCGCAGACTCTACGCTCAGCGGGTTGACCGTTGAAATGAAAACATTCGGGACGCCCGACAGTGTGGCTTTCCGGTGGCTCATCCAGAAGTCGGATCTGAGTTGGTACTGCAGTGCGCCTACGACGGTTTCAAGCGCCTACCAAACCTTCTCTTCAGCAACCCCGGAAAACTTAGCCTGGTACGACTTCACTCCACGCAGCACCGTCGGCCCGGCCGCCTCGATTACGATGGAAGACATCACCTCGGTCGGTTATTTCTTTGACTCTCAATACACGAGCGGCAGCCAGACCGGTGCGGAGGTCCGCTATTTCCAGGCCACCGCCAACAGCAGCACCAACACGCCGCCTCCATCTCCCCAACCGCTGACCAGTCACGAAACCGGGTACACCATTCAAAAGGTGCGCACGGCGCAGGGCCCATCGCACACGCTGATCATTGCCAGTTCATACGAGGGTTCTCTTCTCGGACTTCAATTCGACGGCACCGCTCTGTGGACCAACGAGCTTTCCGGCTACATGGTTCACGATATCTGGTGCGACGACCTGACCGGCGACGGCTCCGACGAAATCCTGATCGCCAACGCCGACGGGCTCCTGTACTGCGTCGACGCAGCAACCGGCTCCAATGTCTGGAACTTTGTGCCGAATGCCGGCGGACATCTGACGCCCATGTACGCTGTCTGCACGGTTCACTCCAACGGCACGCCTTATGTTGTGTGCGGTGCATTCGACAAATACATTCACTATCTCGATGCCTCCGGAGCGCCGGTTAAATCAATTGATTCGCATACCTATTCCATCGCCAACACCTGGGGCGATACCGCACCGCCGGACAAATATCACAATGCCAACTTCCTGCGTCCTTTCATGAACAACGGAGTGGAAAAACTGGCGGTTCTCGGCAGCATGAGCCACATGCAGGATAACGGTGTGTTTTATCTGTTTGATCCGCTGGCCGACCTGCCCTACCTGACCCGTGATGTGCAGGGCCCGAAAGTTTCCGGCGACCTGCGCGCCATCGATCCGGATGGCGACGGCAATGACGAACTCATGATCGGTTCCTCCGCTCTCAACGGCGACTCGATTGTCAAATTTGACCCGGTCACCGGCGACATGAATGAATGGGAGCTGACTGGCGATAAAGGTGCCGCCGGATATCGGGTCACACAGGCCGAAACCTATGTGGATGGAACCGGCTATAACTATTTCATTCTGTGCGGTGCCACGCTGCTGATCGGAACGCCCAGCGGCGACAGCAACGTGGTCAGCTCGGCTCAGAACTATCACTGCAGCTATGCCTTCAACGATATGTGGAAAGATCCAGCCTCTGGAAAATTTATCCTGGCCAGTGCACAGAGCGGCGGCAGCTGCATCCACATCATCGACACCACCCATACCGACTGGCTTACAGACTTCGAGCAACTGGCACCGCCCGGAAAAATTGCCGACATCATTGCCAACACCGCTCAGGTCCATACTGACCTCGCCGGTTTCACCAAACCGGCATGGGAACGCGACCCGCTTGAGGTGGTGCTGACACAAGGCGATCCTTCACACCCGGTTGCACAGTCCATCATGAACGATCCCGACCTTCACACGCCGTTATTCCTCGATTACAGCTGGAGCAGTAACGCGCAGGACCCGCTGGACTGGGACCGCGACACCGTACTTTCCAACAATCCCACTTACCGCGACAAACGCGATACGCGCAGAATTCCCAGCGGCGAAACGGACTATGTCTGGACCCAGGCGGAGGTCATTGCCGAAGTCATTAAAGACAAGAACAGCGGTGGCAACGGCCTGGCCATGTGGGGCGGCCACGGGAACGACCCTTACTACTACAGCATGGATACACTCAAAGCGATTGTCGATCTTCAGAACGGTGATAAAACGGTATTGATCTGGCCGGAGATGAACGGCTCGTCGGATGCCTTTAAACTGGTGATGGAAGACCGCTTTTATCCCTTCGCTGAATATGCCCGCACCAACAACGCCAACATCTTCGTGCGCAACAAAAATGTTTTCTGGCAGGGTGCCGTCTACCTGCCCGCATGGGAGCGTATGCGCAACGGCGAATATGCCGATGTCTTCACTTCCGGGCTCGAAGAAACCACCGACAAGACCATGGAGCTGAGCATCGTCGGCCGGCAGGGCCTGTGGGCCAGCGGCGCACTGGATTCCTGGGGCATGCGCTGTTCGCGCGACAATCCCAGTTTCGACCGTGCGCGGCAGCATTCCTACCAGCGTCTTCCGAATCACTTCCTGCGCAACATGGTCTACAACCTGGCCGGCGGCGCCACCTTCCTCAACGTCACCTATGTGGATCAGGACTATATGAGTCTGGCATGGGAGCTCGTCGCGAAAGGTGCGCTCTTTGTTCCGAAGCGTGAAGAAGTGGTCAGTTTCTCGCCGGTGCATCTCAGCATGCACGATCCGGATGAACACTATCTGGACGATGGCGAGAACAACAAATGGACCACGTTCTACGATCAATCGTTTGAACAGAATAATCCGTTTGTCTTCAGCCGCATGAACGGCTCCTGGCCGGCCGCGCCGAATACCGAGTGGGACTTCTCGCGCTATGCCGCCGATGTAAAGGATCGGCGCCAGAACTTTATCCCGCCCTATGCCAACGGCACCGTACTGGTCACCCCGCCGCAGGAAGGGATCTTCGCCAACACCAATGCGGCCCGCGGGGCCATGTGCGATAAGCTGCATCCGCTTTACAAAAACATTATGAAGGAATTCCATACGGATGGACGGCACTACTATTCGCCGGACAGTAATACCGTCTATGCCGCCGACACCTACTACACGACGGTGGCCAATGCCATCAGCAACAGCGCGGCTCAGCTTCCGGTCACCGTTTCCGGCGATGTCGCCTGGGTGGTTGCCCAGACCTCCCCCACGCATCTGCGCCTGACGCTGGTCGACAGCGGCTATCTGAATCCAAAAGCCAGAACGGCTCAGGTTAGCTTCAACACTGTCTCTCCGGTAGCCATCACCGACATACTCGACGGAACCGTTTTTCCAACGACTGGAAACTCGGCCTCGATTGACGTCCCGCTCGGCCTCTGGCGCTTCATCGATATTGAACTCTCAGAGCCGTTCTTCCCTGGCAACGGCTGGGGCGAACATGCCAGTCGGAAAGGGCTCACCGGGCAATCCGGCGCGGATTTCGACAACGATGGAGACTCCGATCTTTTTGAATATGCCCTTGGCGGCGATGCAACCAATGCATCCGTTAAAGCCGTTGAGCCGGTTTTTTCATACCACACCAACAACACCGTCAGCTATTCCAATCTGAAAGTGGCACATACCAACCCCGGCATCTCCTACGCGGCCGAGTGGGCGGAAGATCTTGTTGCCGGAACCTGGAGTAACGAATGGGATTCCGTTGTCACCGGCCCCGCCGCACTGCCCGGGATGAACCACATCGAACACCAGCTCGCTGGCACCACCAACGACCATCTCTTTTTCCGCCTGCGGATTTCGCAGCCATAAGATCGCATCGCTTCACCCATCAATCTGCGCTGCATAAAAATAAAAAGGTGAAAATATACACACTTTTCGACGGGATCGTCTGTGTACAGAACGAACAAAAAGCGCGAATCTTTTAATCCAGTTCCGATCACCCAATAAGGAGAAAAAAGATGAAAAGATCCCTCACCATCGCTGCAGTGCTGTCACTGGCAACTGCATCGCAGGCCGCTTTGGTTATCGACTTCGGTTCAAATGCAAACCGTCTGAACCTCGGCAATGGAGCGTCACTTACTGTAACCACAAACATCAATACAGCGACCGCTGATTTTGTCAGCTTCACAGATGGAGAGACGGCTGCTGATTACGGAACCATATCGATCAAGGTTGAGGGTCTCGATAAAGATGGCACACCACAGGAAATTCAAACCGGAACGACTAACTTCCGGGCAAAGTCAAAACTGACCAACGACCCCGAAGTATATCGGGTATCAATCCTGACGTCCTCATATAAGGTATCAGGGATGACAGTAGACGGCCAGGATGTTGCCAATGGATACGCAGTTATCGATCTTGTTTCCGGGGCCAATACAAATACATGGTCTGCTGAAGGGGTCGGCGTGACAACGGTAGATGTCTCTGCATGGGATGCCACCACGTTTGATTTTATTGTGAACGACTTAAATGATGCCGGTGATGCAGAATCCGCTACAGCCAAAGCCGGATATCTTAGATCCATCTCCGTCAGCGCCATTCCTGAACCGGCTACTCTGGGTCTGGTGACCGCCTTCGGTGCAGGCGTTCTGTTCATCCGGCGCAGATTCATGATGTAAACTTCAACAGATTTTAAACAGGAGTCTTTGTTGGATTCCTGTGATGCGGCGCAAGGTTTCCCTCCTCTTTTCCTTGCGCCGTTTTTTATGGAATCAACCTCCGGGTTAACCTTTTAGCCAGTTGGCCGAGCCTGAATACCGATTTAACCTATACCCACTATGAAATATATCTATCTAACCGTTCTCATGCTGGCAGCCCCCCTGGCCGGGCATGCCGCCGCTTCCCTGGAGAGGGAAACTGATTTTAACTTCGGCTGGAAATTCCATCTGCAGGCCGACACCAATAGAAACACACGGTTCCCTCCACTGAACGATTCCGACTGGCGCAATGTCCGCCTGCCACACGACTGGAGCGTGGAGCACTCGTTCAGCAAAGAGCTCGAAGGATGCACCGGCTATCTTCCCGGCGGCATCGGCTGGTATCAGAAGCATTTCCAGACTCCGGAAAACAGCGAAAAGAAACGGACCCTCGTTCTGTTCGACGGCGTGTATAACAACGCCGTCTTCTGGCTCAACGGAAAAAGGCTCGGCGAAAACCCGTATGGCTATTCCCCTGTGCACTTCGACCTGACCGAATTTCTGAATGCCGCAGGAACAGACAATGTTTTAACTGTATTTGTGGATCACTCCCGCTATGCCGACAGCCGCTGGTATACCGGTAGCGGCATCTACCGAAACGTAAAGCTGATCACCGTCAACGAGCTTCATATTCCCATTTGGGGCACCTATCTCACAACCCCCGAAATCTCTAAAGAGCAGGCCTCGGTTAAACTTGAAACCAACGTAGTGAACACCGGAAAACGGAAAAGCGTCTTCACCCTTTCAACCTGCTTAGTTGATGCAGCCGGACTCGTGGTTGCAGAACAGAAGAATCAGCTGAAGCTTGGAAAGAATAAAGAACAAACCTTTGAGCAGACCTTCGCGGTCATGCAGCCGAAACTCTGGAGTCCGGACTCCCCTTCCCTCTACAAAGCTGTCACCACCATCGAACAGGATGGCAAAAAGGTCGATGAATACACCACCACCTTCGGTATCCGTAGTCTCAAGTTTGTGGCCGACGAAGGGTTCTATCTGAACGGCAAGCTCACCAACATCAAAGGAGCCTGCCTGCATCACGACGGAGGCCTCGTGGGCACTGCTGTACCCAAGGGCGTCTGGCGACGACGCCTTGCCGAACTGAAGGCGGGCGGTTGCAATGCCATTCGTTTTTCCCACAACCCTTTTTCTGAAGAGTTCCTCGACCTGTGCGATGAAATGGGATTCCTCGTACAGAACGAATTTTTCGATGAGTGGGACTATGCCAAAGACAAGCGGCAGAACTATCACGACCGGCACGATGATTACATTACCAGAGGGTATGTGGAACACTTCCAGGAATGGGCACAGAGCGATCTGGAGCGCACCATGCTGCGCGACCGCAACCATCCCTCCATCTTTCAATGGAGCCTCGGCAACGAAATTGAGTGGACCTATCTGCACTATCGCTATGTGACTGGCTTCTGGGAAGATCCCGATGATCCCCAGAACGCAGGGAAATTCTGGGGCAGCACGCCTAAGTTTTCTCCGGAAGAATTGAGGCAGCGCTACGATGCCTCTCCGAAAGGGAAATTCATCATGGCCGATACCGCAAAGAAGCTGGCGGAATGGACCCGGGCACTGGATACCTCCCGCCCCGTTACCCAGAACCTGATCATCCCTCAGATCAGCCACGTTAGCGGCGTGACCGACGTGCTCGACATTGCCGGTTACAGCTATCGCGGTGTTAACTTCGGCTGGGCGCAAAAGCATTTCCCGAACAAGCCCGTCACCTGCAACGAAGACGGCGGTAGCTGGGACGACTGGCGGCACGTCATTGAACGTCCGGGCGTCTTCAGCATCTACATGTGGACCGCCATTGCCTACATGGGCGAGTCCAACGAAAAGTGGCCGCAGAAATCATGGTATGGCGACATGCTCAACCTGGCCGGCTTTAAAAACCAGGGATGGAACCACTTTAAAAGCATCTGGGTGAATGAACCGCATATCTCCATTGGAACGCTGCCGTTGGCGGATTCCAAATTTAAGGCAGCGCCCTTTGGCGGGCCGCCCGTGGCCAAAAACTCAACGGCCTTCCGTTGGGGGGCTTCCAACATGCATTGGAATTATAAGCCCGGCGAAATGGTGCTCGTCGAAGTCTGCTCGAATCACAGCATGGTAGAACTCTTCCTCAACGGGCGCTCGCTGGGAAGCCGCAGTATGTCGGAAAACGAAGACCGCCTCTTCCGCTGGGCCGTGCCCTTCGAAGCCGGAACGTTGACCGCCAAAGCCGGCTTTGAGGGAGCCGAGGTTTCGGCAGAATGGGTCACCGCATCTGAGCCGACGGCCTTCACCCTCACCACCGACAAAACCGAGTTAAAGGCCGACGGTTATGATGTGGCCCACCTCGTGGTGCAGTTGGTCGATAAGGACGGCATTCCCGTGAAAACCGAAAACCGGGAAATCACATTCAAGCTGAAGGGCGATGCCCGCATGCTCGGCGTGGATACCGGTGCCCAGACGAACGTTCAGGATTTTCAGTCCGATCACATCGTCACCGATAAGGGCCGATGCCTGCTCATCGTTCAGTCCAACCGAAAAGCGAATAACATCGTCATTACCGCCCGCGCCGAAGGACTCGGTTCCCAGAGCACCGCCATTAAGGTTCACTAAAAAAGATCTGTTCTGAACATAAAGCCCCCTCGATTATGGCGAAATCGCATATTTTTAATGCGATCATGCATATATAATGTCTGGTCATTTTGAAGCATTCTATTCGTCACGTTAGAGAAGTTATATTCTCGATATAACCAGAAAAAAGGATGAAGAAATGAAAATATGGATTACAGCTGTTGCTGCGGTTGCCGCTATTGGTGCTCATGCGATTACTTATGAATTCAACGAGACAGAATTCCAGACGATCGGGGATGGAAACAGCATAAACCAATCCTCCAGCTGGGGAGGCAACCCTGAAAATATTCTTGCCAACACAGCCACTACCGGCGAATTGCTCTTGAATACATCGGATTCCCAGTGGAGATATTCCCGGAATTCAGGAGATACATTCAGCACAGCAAATCTCGGAGATATATTTGAATCATCAATCACATTCAAATTCACATCGACGGCAACAAATACGGCCGCAGGCGCTGGCTCTACGAGAACAAGCAAACGGCTTGTTGGTGTTGGTGGAGACGGAGGAGGAACAACCGCGGACGTCATGGGGTGGCTTTGCAGAAGCTGGGATAACTCCGACGATGGCAAGTATTCCCTTGGACTCACCGACAATGATGATAATAAAGTTATTTTCAATGGCACGGACATTGGGATTACCGGCCTGGGCAATGACGTTAGTGACTCACTGAAACTAACCACCACCTTAACTCGGGGCACGACTGGATGGGACCTTCTGACGGTCTTGGAGAATATAGACAGCTCCTTTACGACCAGTTATTCAGCCAATGGTATCGGGGATTTAACGGACACACTCGTTGGAGCAGTGGCGGGAGGTCAGAATGATGCTAATTCCGTAACTATGGATCGCACTGTTTCACAGATGACCGTTATTCCGGAACCGGCAACGCTGGGACTGATTACCGCCTTTGGTGGCGGCATCCTGATTATCCGCAGACGTTTCATGATCTAGTCATCCACATATTTAAAACGGGCATCTTGTTGGGTTCCTGTTTTCAACGGCGCGTGGTTTCCTCCTCTTTTCCACGCGCCGTTTTTTATGGCGAAATAGCGTATATATTAAACGCAGGAGTGCCCCCCTTTTACGTCCAATTCCTCTATTGTATTGCGTTCCTTTCGCAAACAATGAGGATCCATTTGATGATGAACAGAAAACTCGCTTTAATAACCGCACTGGTGATTACTACGGGGGCGGCACTTGGCTCCGCCATCACCAGCATTGATACCGGCCATACCGTTTCCAAGGTTCGGACAGCACAGAAAAAAGGAAATACCTACATCGTAGGCAGCGACTATCACGGCACCATTCTGGCCATTTCGCCCAAAGGTTCCATCGGCTGGAAAAACGAACTCTCCGGCTATATGAATCACGATGTCTGGTGCGCCGACATTCTGGGCGATTCCTCCGATGAGATTCTGGCGGCCAACGCCGACGGCTCACTCTACTGTCTTGATGCCTCAGGCCAACTGCTCTGGACGTTCAAGCCCAACGATGCGCCGATGAATTCCGTCACTGTGGTGCACAAAGACAATACACCTTATGTCGTGTGCGGCGGCTACGACATGAACATCCACTATCTCTCCGCCCAGGGCGAACTCATCAAGACGATCGACTCCAAGCTCTACTCTAAAGAAAAGCCGTGGGGGAAATCCTATAAGTCGCTACCGGAAAAAAACAAACACGTCGCCAACTTTATCCGCCCGCTTCAACTGAAGAACGGAAAAGAAGCCCTGGTGGTGCACTCCGCCATCTGGAGCACCAGCGCGAGCGGCCATCTCTACTGCTTCCAACCCCTGGAAGAAAAACCATTCACCAGCATTAAAGCCAAAGGCGGTGTCGGCGAACTGCGGGTGGTTGATCTCGACGGCGACGGAGCCGATGAAATCCTGACCGGCGCCACCTCTATGATTCAGGATGCACACGTCAGTTCGTTCGACATTCAGAGTGGCGAACAAAAACAGTTCTCACCGGCAACGCTCCGCAAACAAATCGACCATTTCGGTTACCGAGTTGTGCAGCCGGAGCTTATCGGCACCGGCAAAAACAAATCACTGTTTGTGCTCTTCGGTTCAAAAATCATGCTGCTTCCAACCGACCTGGACGAGGCCGACCCCAAAAGAACGGAAGTGCTGGCCAACCGCTTTGCATATAACGATATGTGGAAGGTCGAGGGAAAAAACCTCATCATCCTTGCCAGCGCCCAGAGCGGCGGGAGCTGCATTCACCTCATCAACCTCGATTCCAAAGATTGGAAAACTGCATATGCCAACCTGCAGCCGGTCGGTAACATTACGGACATCCTCAACAAAACCGCGGAAGCCCGTGGACAGCTCAAATCATTTAAAAAGCCGGCATGGGAAAAGGAGATTCCTGTCGTTACCTTCATGACCGACAGCCGCAAAGGCTCCGGCGGCCCCTACATCGAGGCCATCGAAAAGGCCGGATATAAAAGCCCGATCTTCCTCGGCGGAAAACACCTTCCGCGCGTAGAGAATGTGGACCGCTCAAACCTTGATCCCGTCTATCAGAAAAAACGCGACAAACGTAAAAAATATGTCCTGACCAGCGATGAAATGACCAAAGAGCTGACCGACTGTTTTGAAAATGTCCCCGGCATCGCCTACTGGGGCGGTCATGGTAACGATCCCTACCAGACCAGCCTCGAAACCCAGAAAAAGGTTTTTGACTATGCCGAAAAGCACAACAAGAAAGTCGTTACCATCTACCCGGAACTGGAACAGCACGACGAACATTTTGCGTGGGTGCTGAAAAATCATTTCTACCCGATGGCGGCACACGCCGGCAAAACCGGCAACAACATTTTCGTCCGTACCAAACACGCCTTCTGGAACGGCATCGTCTATATGCCCATGTGGTCCGGACTGCTGTCCGGCAAATATGCCGATGTCTTTGTTCCGGCGCTCGAAGAGACCACCGACAAATCCATGGAAATCAGCGTAGCGGCGCGCTTGGGCATCTGGACCGCCGGTTCCGTCAACCAGTGGGGCGCGCGCTGCGCCCGCGACAACACCAGCTTCGACCGCACCCGCCAGCACTCGCATCAGGAACTTCCGAACCATTTCCTGCGCCAGATGATCTACAACATTTCCTGCGGCGCCACTTATCTCAACAACTTTTCCGTCGACCAGAACTATATGTCCATCCTCTGGGAGCTCATTGCCAAAGGTGCGCTCTATGTCCCCGCCCGCAACGAGCTCGTCAGCCTCTCCCCGGTGCACGTCAGCATGCTTGAACCCGATGAACGCTTCCTCGACACCGGCAACAACGTTAAGTGGATGACCTTCTTCAATCAGGACGAGGAAGAGGCCAACCCGATGGTCTTCGGACGCCTCAACGGTTCCTGGCCCGGCGCACCGAATACGGCATGGGATTTCTCGCGCTATGCCGCCGGCGTTTCCGAGCGTCGTCTGAACTATCTGCCGCCCTACTCCAATGGAGTGGTCATGCTCACCCCGCCGCAGGCCGGTGTGCATGCCGACACGGACGCACCACGCGGAAAACTGGAGGACAACCTCCACCCGATGTACAAGGGCCACCTGAAAGAATACATGACCGATGGCCGCAACTATGTTTCCACCGACGGCACCCGGACCTTCGCTGCGGATGAATATTACAAAACCATCGAAGCCGACATCAAAACAAGCGCACAATTGCTGCCGCTAACCGTCACGGGCGAAGTTGCCTGGGTCGCGGCTCAGTCCGCCCCGAACCACATCCGCCTCACGCTCATCGACGGCGGCTACATTAACCCGTCGCGCAAAACCGCCGCGGTAAACTTCCAACGATTGGAAGTCGCAAAAATGACCGACCTGCTCAGCGGGGAAACATTCGATCTCTCCGATCCGGCCGCAGTCAAAGTGGAAATCCCCACCGGGCTCTTCCGCTTCATCGACATCGAGCTCAAAACCCCGTTCGTCAAATAGCTCCAGTCGAATAGCGATGTAATCGCCGGCTTCACACTTCCAGGGCTTGGAACGCGTTGTTTGCACATAATAAAAGTCGACGCGATCAGAGGTATTGATAGGATTCATGGAATGCTTAACCAAGGAATCCTATGATCGATAAAGACCGTGCAATGACTCACCTGATGGACCTGCTGGCCGTGGAAGGCCCGACGGGTCAGGAGTCGAAAGTGGTAGCCGCCATTTCCAGAAAACTGATCGCCGCCGGCTGTAAAAAGGCCTGGATTAAAACAGACGATGCTCACATACGGCTGGGCGACGGGTTTGAGGTCGGCAATCTGATCATAAAACTGCCCGGCACGGTTAAAGCGCCGCGTATTATGTTTTCGGCGCACATGGATACAGTTCCCCTCTGCAAAGGGGCGGTTCCGGTTATTCAGGGTAACCGTGTCGTAGCGGAGGGCAATACCGGTCTGGGCGGAGACGATCGCTCCGGCTGCGCGGCCATGGTGACGCTCTGCGAAACGATTCTGCAAAACAAACTCCCCCACCCGCCGATCACCTTTCTTTTCCCGATTGCGGAAGAAAACGGACTGCACGGTTCTCGCATGGTCCGCTTTACAGACCTTGGCAATCCGGCCATGGGCTTTAATCTGGACGGTCAGTTCCCGAATGAGATTGTGATTGGTGCCATGAGTGCCGTGCGCTGGGAGGCAAAAATTAAAGGCATTTCCACCCACGCCGGTCTGGAACCGCACAAAGGCATCTCCGCCGGCCTGATCGGATCGAAGGCGATGGCGCTGATTGCCGAAAAAGGCTACTTCGGAAAAATCATCAAGGGCAACCGCGTCGGCACCTCCAACCTGGGTTCTGTAAACGGCGGCGAGGCCAGCAATCAGGTGATGGACCAATGTATAATGACCGGCGAATGCCGCAGCCACAACCCGTCGTTCCTCAAGCAGATCGTTAAGGTCTATGAAGACAGCTTTTCCGCAGCGGCTCAAAGCGTGACGAACGACGCGGGCACAACCGGCACAGTGAAGTTTACAACCATCTCCGACTACAACGCCTTTAAACTGAAAAAGTCGGAACCCTGCGTAAAAATTGCAGGCAAGGCCGTAGAAGCCGCCGGCAAAAAACCGAATCCGCTCGTAATGGATGCCGGGCTCGACGCCAACAACTTCAATGAAAAGGGCCTGCCGACGGTCACGCTGGGAACCGGTTCCCACAAGTTCCATCAAGTCGAGGAATATGTGGAAATCAACGAATATCAAACCGCCTGCGAGGTCCTGCTGAACATCAGCCGCCTCTGCTGCCACCCAGCCTAGCGCAGTTCAACAGTTGCATTTTTTCGCCGCTGCCAGGGATGGGCGTTGAGATCGGAACCATCAGCTTTCCAGACAACCAGCCGCGGATTTTCCAATGGTTGGAAAAAGGTATAGCGAATAGCCGTTGCGCCGCGGCCGTCGCCGGACAGCACGCCGGCCGTAAAGACGGAGTTCGATGCGGTCGATCCGCTTTCCAGCGGAAGCCAGTCGAACTTTTTCATGCCGTATTCCATGATCCGATGCGGCGGCTGCCCGGTTCCGGGATAGACGCCGCCTCTCAACAGCACCGAATCCCCGGCAAGTTCAACCTGCACCCCGGCCCCCATCACCGGATAGGCATCGCCGGGCCGGTATTCCGTGCCGTTCTGCCCGGGCATCATGGTAAGCACCTCCACCTGCAGCTCGGGTGCATTCCAGAAGACGCGGAGAATGTCCTGCATGAACTGGGCGCGAACAAAAAGCCCCGGCGCATTCACCAACAGCAGCGGTTGATCCGGCTGAATCTGATCCCGGACCGGCTCCAGCTGCGTCAGCATCTCCTGCACCGATCCCGACTGCTGCACAATGAGCGACTGCCGCTCCCGGAGTTCCAGGGTCTGGAAAATCAGAAATACAGCCAGCCCGGCGGAACCGGCCCACTTCCACCCGCGCGAACGCGTGGCGGCAAACAGGGTCAGTAGACCGACAAAGGCGATGGAAGGAAGATAGAGGTAGCGCTCGCTCAGATAAACAAAGCTGGTGGGCAGCCATGCCAGCAAGCCGAGCAGTAGTAAGAGCCAGGCGCGGCGGTCGTTACGCAGGAACCAGCCGATGATTCCAAACACGAGACTTCCAACCATTGGAACCCGGATGGGATGCAGTTGCTGAACGGTTGCGGCATCGGCAAAGGGCACCGTAACTTCGGCCGCCAGCAGATTGCCGGCATAGCTTCGGAACTGCAGCCATAGGTGCTGTGGAAATTCAGCACTCAACGGAGAAATGAGATAGGGATAAACAAAGTCGCTGCCTTCACCGCCCAGCGCCGCCTTTTTAATGGCCAGCAGCAGCACGGCGAGTACGGCATAGGCCCCATAGAGCTTCCATTCGATTTTCCGCCGCGCAATCCACCAGTCGTATGCCGCAAAAATGACGGGGCCCACAATCACCAGTTCTTTCGTCAGCAGTCCGAAAGCAAAGAGCGGGAGCGCCCACCAGCGGCGGCCGTTCAGATGCAGCACTAGCGCGCCCAGCAACCCCAGTGCCGCCAGCGAATCGGTCCGGCCGGCAATATACCAGATGCATTCCGCATGAGCAGTCAGCCCGGCAAACAGCCCCGCTCCGAGCACAGAGACCCAGCCGGCCCCGATCAACCGCCGAAACAGCAGTCCCACCAGAACCGCACAGAGAAAATGGATGAGCACGTTGGTGACCGTAAGACCCAGCGCATAGGCGCGGCCCCAGATCATTTGATCCATTCCGTAGGACAACACCACCGTAGGCCGGAAGAATCGAATCCGCCCCTCCTCCTGCATAAACCAGAGATGATCCCAGCGGTTTTCCACCGTCATGGCCTCGAGCGCAGAGAGTTCGCCCCCCTTCCACTGCTGGATGTGGTGCAGATAGCGGTAGTCATCGGCCTCCAGCCGCGGCTGCTGCAGCACCGGCCAGGCCGCAAACAGTATGATCAGCAGACAGAGCAGATGACCGACCGCGGTCGGATGTTGTTTAAGCCAGTTCAACGGTTATTCCCTTCATAGCGACGGATGCTAAACCAACCGCCCTGCAGAACTCACGGAAATTAAATGGATATGTCGGGCAATAAAAAGCGGTGCATGTTTGTCTTTATTTAACACCCGTAAATTGGGATGATTTTGTTCGATTTGTATGAAGAAAAAAATAGCATCCAAAAAGGGGCTCACGCTCGTGGAAGTTCTACTGGCCCTGGTTATCCTCAGCGTCGGTGTTTCATCCATGATGATGGCGATGTCTCGATGCCTGGCCGTGGTGCGTACCGCCCGGAACCGCGATGTGGCCCGCGGCCTGGTTCAGCGGATTGATCTGGAATTCCCGATTGAAGAGGTCGATATGGCCGAATTATCTGAATCCGGCGACTTTGACGGACTGGATGGCTATACCTGGTTCCGCGATATTGAGATTGTCGACGAAGAGGAGCGGCCCGGCCTGTTCTTTGTTACACTGCGCGTGCAATGGGCCGAGCGCGGACGGGATGCATTTGAAGAAGTATCCATGTTTAAATATGCTCCTAATGCCGAAAGCATCACGAGTGAAGTCGCTGCAGAATGATTATTTTGAGCTGTAACTTGAAACCTGAAACAGAACATCTGAATAAAGACGGCTGCGGGAAACCGCCCCGTTCCCGGCACGCCCGCTCTGCATTTACCTTGCTGGAGCTGTTGGTGGCGATGGTGATCATGGTGATTGCCCTGTCGATTGCCTTCCAGGCCTATAGCGGAACGATCCGCGGCTGGAAGCGCGGCACGGAGGTTATGGAGGGTATCAAGCACGGTGATTTTGCAATTTCCCAATTAGTCAGGACGCTGAACTCAACCATTTTTTTTGATAACCGCCGCAAAACCTATGCTTTTACCATTGAAAAGGAGTCCAACAGCGGCCTGCCGGCGGATATCATCAGCTTTGTCACCTCCAGCGGCGCCTTTATGCCCCACGACTCGCCTTTTGCCAGCGGCCCGCACCGCATTAAACTCTACATTGATGACGACGAAGGAGCCCCGGCCCTTTTTGTGACAGCCATGCCGGCCGTGCCCAACAGTGAAGAGGAGGAAGAGGACCTCGACTACGAACCCTTCCTCGTCTCGCGGGAAGTCCAGGGCCTGGAAATCCTGATCTGGGATGAAGAAAATGAAGACTGGACCGAAGAGTGGGAGCCGGAGAACTCCGTGCCCGAACGGATCATGCTTACCGTCTTCGTGGCTTCTGATAATCCGGATGAAGAACCGATTGAATTCAACCGCGTCATTAACATCCCTGTTTCTGCGTCGCTGAAAGATAAGATCGCCAGCCCGACCCTCACGGGCGGAAGTACAGGAGGAACGGCCGGAGGTGCCACCCGAGGATCCACTGGAGGAACTGCGGGTGGCGGAGTTACGGTGGGAAATCCCGGACGTACGAGCGGAGGATCACCAGGAGGCACAGCCCCCCCCGGACGATGAACACGTTACCTCACAGACAAAAAGAAGGTGCCGCTCTCATGGTTTCACTATGGGTGCTGGTCATCCTGTCGCTCATCGTCGGTTCGTTCGCCTTCGAAGTGAATCTGGAAGGCATGCTGGTTTCGCATAAACGTAAAAAGTGGCGCGCCGAGATGATGGCCCTCTCCGGTCTGGAATATGCCAAGGCCATTCTGGATCAGCAGGCAAAAGCCAAACAGCTTGAAATTGAAGATATGGACGAGGATAAGGACGGTTTCATGCAGGCCGCTCTCTATGCCCAGCGCGGCCTCTCCACCACCTCCACCATTGAATTTGAAGACGGCGGAAGCTTCACGGTGAATATCGAATCGGCCGAAGCCGGGCGGAATGTCAACCTGCTGACCCGCGAACAGTGGCTGGATATTTTTGAAATGGCCAATGTTCCTTCCACCGAGTGGGAAGCCATGGTCGACTGCCTGACCGACTGGATTGATGAAAACGATCTGCATCAGATGGATGGCGCGGAATCGGACGACCCGTTCTATGAAAATGCCGGCTATCCGGTAAAGAACGGCCCGTTGGACAGTGTGGAAGAGCTTCTGTTGGTGAAGAATTGGGGCCCGGACGTGCTCTATGGAAAACCGGCAGATGATGAAAGCGACGAAATTTTCGGTATCTATGATATTCTAACGGTCTGGGGCGATGGCAAAGTAAACCTCAATACAGCCTCCGAAGACCTCCTGCTGAGCTATGCCGAATACGATGACTGGGAGCTTGAAAGCGTCTTAGAACGACGCATGGGCGAGGATATGGAAGAAGGCACACTCGACGACGGAATCCGAAGTCTGGGAGAAGTTGGTGCCGATGCGAACAAATTTAAATTGCAAAGTACATTTGTGAAGGTAACTTCTGTAGGCGATATATTCGGGAATCAATATCAGATCGAAGCGATCTTCCTGCAGAAAAACAAGGACTCCGTAGTTGTTTACTGGAATGAAGGACCTGTTAAAGAAAATTAAAAAAATTCGGGAGAAGACGGTTACGGCGGCATGCCGAACACCGGACGGCATCGAATGGACCACCCTGAAGATCTCTCAGGATAACACGGAAACTGTTCATCAGGAGCATCTTCCGATGGAATTCCCTGTAAATGTAACGCCCGAAGAACTGGCCAATCTTGAATTGCCGGATCTTTCGGAATACATCAAAGGAGATGTCACGGTGGCACTGCGCTCCTCCGATCTGCTGATGCGCACCATGAAACTGCCGACGGCGGATCCGGAAGAAATTGCGGATATGGTCGGCTTCCAGGTCGATAAATTCTCCCCCTTTCCGATCGACCAACTGGCCATGGCGCACGAAACGCTGTCCATTTCCGAAGATTCCGCGCAGGTGCTGATGGCCGCCGCCAAGCGGGAACGTATCGATGCCGTCGGCGATAGCTTCGAAACCAAAGGCCTGCGGATTCACAGTATCGATGCGCGTGCCCTTGGCTGGTTGCAGTTGCTGCAGGACGAAGGAAAACTTTCCGGCAGCGCATGCGAGATTCTGGTCCTGGTGGATGGAATCGATTTTATTCTCCTGGTCCTGAGCAAGGGGATCCCGATTGCATTCCGCCCGTTGGAAGCACAGTTAGACGATATGACCGTCGTGGATGAGCTGACGCACGAAATAGGTTATACGCTCACCACGCTGGATGCAGAACACGACCTCCCCACCCCGGACAGCATCTGTTTTTGGAGTATCGGCGGTGTTCCGGC
This sequence comes from Pontiellaceae bacterium B12227, assembly GCA_029432775.1. Taxonomy (GTDB): domain Bacteria; phylum Verrucomicrobiota; class Kiritimatiellia; order Kiritimatiellales; family Pontiellaceae; genus Pontiella. The sequence goes on from JAROAZ010000020.1 coordinate 83,227, forward strand.
CCAATTGCAGGCCAAACTCGCCGAAAAATGCGGCCTTGAAGTGGAATATCGCTACCTCGGCGAACTCCCGCCCCTCTCGGAAGGCATTCTCCGCCGCGCCCGTAACGAACAGCATCACATTGAGCTTATTCCGCGCGAATGGATCGAGCATCAGCAGCGCCTGAAGCTGCGCAAACAGTTTACCATCATTTCCGGAAGCGTTGCGGCGGCCTGGCTGTTGCTCCTGTTGATCTTCCTAAGCGTCTTTAAGGTTCGCGATATACAGCTCGCCTCCGTGAAAGACGATGCCAATGCCATTGCACCGCTGGCCCGTCAGGCGGCAGCCAACCAGAAAAAACTCAAAGCCCTCAAGGTCTATACGGACCGCACCGATTCCTCGATTGAGTGTATGCGGGAAATCACCCGGCTGATGCCGGCGGGCGATATTGAGTTCCTTTCCTACAACTACAGCAAGGACAAAGGCATCACCCTGCGCGGAAGCGGACGGGACAAAAGTATTGTGAATGACTTATTTACCAGCCTGAATAAATCGCCCCTGTTTGATGGCATCAAAAACGAATCGGTGAACGATAAAACCACCAAAGGGGTACGACGCGCAGTTTTTTCTGTCACGCTGCCTCTGGCTGCGAAGGGAGATGACTAATGAAGATTTCCCAACGTGAAATGATTCTCGGCGTCATCACCCTCGCCACCGTACTCGGGCTCGTGACCTATGCCATCGTCAACGGCAAGCTGGATGAGCACAAAGCCAAAAAAACCGAAATCGAAAGCCTGCGCCAGCAGATCCGGCTCGATGAGCGCCGCATTAAGATGCAGGACGAATGGATTGCAGAACTGAATGAGCTGCAAAAAGACTTGCGGGTTTTCGACACCAAACTGAAAAATCCGTCTCCGGAATTGATGAAAACGGTCAACATGATTGCCAACAAGCACCAGCTGGACATCAAGCGCAATCAGCCCCGTGGCGAAAAACCCACCGACGACCTTTATGAACTGGGCATCAACTGCACATGGGAAGGCAAACTGGAAGCGCTTGTCGGTTTTCTTGCCGAAATTCAGCAGCAGGGCGTTCGCTACGATGTTCGCTCGCTCAATGTTGCGCCGGTCGGAAAAAACACGAATCGCCTTAAAGGGAATATGGTAATCAACTGCGCATACACCAGAAAGCCCGGCGGCAAGAAATAGCCCGGCCCTACCATTCCCACCACGCATCACGAGTTCTATCCCATGAATATTCTCCCCATCACCACCGGCGCCTACCAGGAAATCTGCTGCATCGTCTGGAGTCACGAAAAGAAAGCCATCGTCTTCGATCCGGGCTTTGATGCTGAACAGATTTTCCAGGCGCTGGAAGAGCATGGCCTGCAAGTGGCGGCGTTTGTGCTCACCCATACGCACTTCGACCACATCAATGCGCTGGCCGACCTGCACGACAAAACTCCGGCTCCCATCCTGGTACATTCCAAAGACTGGGAATGGGCATTTTCGGAAAGGAACCAGGGCGAACCCTACCCCCTTCCGCGCAAACCCGAAAATGCCGACGTCCAATGGTTGGAAAGCTCCAAAGACTGGAAGGTTGCAGACCTGCATTTCCAATGTCTGGAAACTCCGGGCCACACACCCGGCGGGTGCTGCCTGCTGTTTCCCGAAGGGAAAATTATGATCACCGGCGACACCCTCTTCAAAGGTTCCTGCGGCCGCACCGACCTGCCCGGCGGGGATCCGCGGGCCATGAAAGATTCGCTGAAAAAACTGAAACAGCTACCCGACGATATCCGGATCTTCCCGGGCCACGGAGCAGACAGCTCCATCGGCGTAGAAAAAGCCTCCAACTTCTTCATGCAGTAATTTCGATTGAAGGTTTCAGAGGCTTCTGAAGAGTTCAGATTGAGAGTGGGATTAAGAAAATTCCCTACTCCTGGTCCTGATCTTAATCCTCATCCTCATCTATGATGGGAGCCCCATCATCGCGGCAGCTTGATATCGCGCCGGATATAGGTCGGCACATCCAGGTCCTGATTATTGTGAATCGTTGGATCCGTATAGGTGAATTCACCCTTGCCGGTTGCTTCCAGTAATAATTCGCCCTGCCCGGACTTTTTATTAAAGCTCAGCCCCATCTGCCGGTTGCTGTCCACCAGGGCTTCCTTCCACTGCTCCGCCACCAGCGCAATAACCGACAAACGGCCCTCGAAGCCCGGCTCCACCGCAACCCCGAAATTCATCCAGACCTCTTCCGGAAGTTTTTCCTGAATCCGGCTCATCACCGCCTCGATTTCGCTCAGCTTCAGATCCTGCCCACCGGTCAGCCCCACAATAATGCCCGCGGTGCTCTCCAGCATCTTGCCCTTATTCAACAAACGGTGCGCCAGCAGAGATTCGGCCACGGTCTCTGCACGGTTTTCACCGGAGCCATCAGCACTGGCAAAATGGCAGAAACCATCGCAATTCCGAAGCATGGTGTGAATGCTTGCAAAATCAAGACCGCAAATCCCGTTCCGCGTCAACATGCGGCCCAACGCAAAAATACCGTCCATCATCACCTGATGGCTGCGCGCAAACACCTGCTCCACCGGCAGATCCGCATCGGATCGCTCGAACAAACGCTCGTTCGGAATACGGATAATGGCATCCGCATGCGTCCGGATGCGCTTGAGAGCCTCTTCGGCAACCCGCATCACCTTTGCACCTTCAAACTTAAAGGGGGTAGCCACCATGGTCAGCACCAGGGCACCGGCTTCGCGGGCAATACGGGTAATCACGGGAACCGCTCCGGAACCGGTTCCGCCGCCCAACCCCGCCACAATCACCAACAGGTCAACCTGCCGCAATTGTTTCCGGATACTGGAAGAATCTTTTTCAATCGACTGGCGGCCCAGCTCCACATCGCCACCGGAGCTGTGCCCGCGGGTAATGGTGCCGCCCACATGAATGATGCGGTCCATACCGATGGCTTCGAGCACTTTAGTGTCGGTATCCACCGCAACGGCATTAATTTCCGGATTCAAGGCAACCATATCGGCAACCGCCCGGGCACCACTGCTGCCGATCCCCATCACGAGCATGCGCGGTGCACTGATCCCTTTTTCCGGCGTTGCGGGTTGATCAGTCATGTACATTACCCCACAAAAGCTTCACCAGTTTTTTGCTGAACGGGGTTTTCTCTGCCGGTTTATTGAGCGAAGCGGCATAGCGAATGGCACCAATATGGCAGGCATAGAACGGGCTCTCTTTTGCCGACGACAATCCATGCACGTCGAACGGCTTACCGTGTGTACACGGAACATTAAATACCTTCTGGCCGAGATCGCGCGCACCGTTCAGAAACGAGCCGCCACCCGTCAGCAATACCCCGGCGCTCAAGGGCACATTCGGGCACTGCAGATCAATCTGCTCTTTCACGAGCATAAAGATTTCCTCCATCCGCGCATTAATGATCGTGTTCAGCGTAACCGCCCGGACCATTTTCCCGCTGAAGCCCTGCGAGGCCGCAGGAATAGAAATGTTATGATCGCGTTCCATCAGATTCGTCAGCGCGCTGCCGTCTTTTTTCTTCACCATTTCGGCCTGGCTCAGCGGAATCTGCAGCCCCACGGAAATATCATTCGTAATGTGGTCGCCCCCCACCGCGAACGATCCCGCCGCCTGGACAAATCCATCGTGATAAACCGTAAAATCCGTGGTTCCGCCGCCCACATCCACCACGAGAACGCCAGCCTTTTTCTGCTCGTCGTTCACCACGGCCAGAGCTGAGCAAAGTCCTGTAAAGACCGCATCGTTGCACTCAATCGGCGCGTCATCCACGATTTTGCGGAAGTTATCCACCGCGCTGCGCTTTCCATGAATCGTCAGCATATCGACCCGAATCTCTTCGCCGGCCATACCGACCGGATTGGTCACACTCATCGTGTCGTCGACCTGAAAATATTGCTGCAGCGTATGCAGCTTAATGCGGTTTTCCGGCAGGGCCACTTTCCGGGCAATTTCAATCACCTCGGCCACATCTTCGCCATCCACCTCGGAAAGCTGATTGTCCGTCGGGTCCACCAGTTTGTGGATGCCCGTGCTTCTCTTTGCTTCCGCCTGCCCGCCGGAGGTGACCAGCAGAACGGAATGAATGCTCTTGCGCCGGTTTTCCTCGGCGGCCTTGATGGCTTTGCGCACACATTTGATGGCATCATCCCGATTGATGATTTCGCCCTTACGAATTCCGCGCGACTCCGTTTCGCCGATACCGATCACCGATACCACGTCATCATCGCGCAGTTCCCCCACCAATACACGCACCGTGGAGGTTCCGATTTCAAGAATTGCAGTTGCTTCGAGTGCCATACTTCTCCCGAATCAATAAAAAGTCGTGGGCACTTTGGCCGAATCAAGCGTGAGATCAACTTCCTTCACCCGCTGCCCGCGGCTGGTGGAAACCTTAATGACCGAAGCCAGGTTCATCAGCTTGGGTTCCAGCGAAAAGCGCGGCATACGTACGCGAATGCCGTCCTTCAACCGCAGGTCAATAAAGTCGGAATATTTCAGATTCAGACTCTCAATCTGAATATAGGTGCGCAGATAGCCTGAGCTTTCGCAGATGCCGATAATTTTCAGCGCCTTCTCCACATCCGCATCATCCAGCGGCTGGCCCAGCTTTAAATCCATATCCAGCCCTTCGATGAGCGGGAGCGTGTTCAGACTGCGGCGGTGCGGCAGCACATAGCCATAGCGATCCACCATAAACGGATATTGGGAAACGCGCCGGCCGGTGATCTGCGCCACCGGAACCCGCTCCTTCACCTTCACGATCAGTGTGTGCGGCAACTTACGCTCCAGATAAACCGATTCAATACGGGAAACCGAAAGCAGCTTCTTTTCAATCTCATCAAACGAAAGCTCCCACAGGTTCATACCCTCCCGCAACCCGCTCGCCTCGCGGATATAATCTTCCGCAAGCTTGCCGTCGCAGGAAATCACCAGATGCTGAATTTCAAAGCGCGGATTCCCGGCATAGAGCTTATGGCCGATCCAGGACAAGCCTTTCCCTATGCCGAACAGGATTCCCAGTACAATGAGCAATAGCAGGATAATCGTAATCGACCGACGCGCCACCGTAGAGCCCTCGGCCCCCTTGCGCTTTTTCGCCCGTACATACTGCGGTTTTTTACGTGTTGTCGTCTTCTTTCGTGCGGCCATTCCCTAGTCCCTGAATGAATTTGCAAACTATAGATGAGCCAGTTCCATGATGCGACAGCAAAGCTCGGAAAATCCGATTCCGGCCGCCTGCGCGGCCTTTGGCAGCAGGCTCGTGGCGGTGAACCCGGGAATTGCGTTCAACTCCAGCACATAGGGTTTATTCTCCGGCGACAGCCTGAAATCCACCCGTCCGAAATTCTGCGCTTCCAGACATTGGAACGTTTTCAGCGCAATCGACTGCAACTGCGCCGCCAGCGGCGCGTCGAGCTCCGCCGGGCAGACATAGGTTGTGTCCTTCTTAAGGTACTTTGCCTCAAAGTCATACCACTCGCCATTCGGCTTGATCTCCACCACCGGCAGCACCTGACCGTCGACCACGCCCACCGTCAGCTCGCGCCCCGGAATATATGCCTCCACCAGCACATCCGGCGAAAAAGAAGCGGCATCCGCAAATGCCGCCTCCCAGTCCGACTCCTCAAAAACCAGATGGCAGCCCACGCTCGACCCTTCGCGCGGCGGCTTCACCACCAGCGGCACCGGAATCTTCCGATCCTTGGAAACTTCAACCACCTCGCCCGCAGGAACCGGAACGCCGTTTTGCTCCAGACACTCGCGCGTCAGCACCTTATCAAACGAAATCCGGCTCGACTCCGCCCCCGAACCCGTGAACGGAATCTGCAGTTCAGCCAGTTTCTGCTGAACTCCGCCGTCTTCACCGAACCGGCCATGCAGCGCAACAAAGACCGCCTCGATCCCCTCCGGAATCAGGAAGGCCTTCGACGTGACATCAATTTCCTCAACCTCATAGCCGCCGTCGCGCAGCCCCCGTGCAATCGCCGCGCCCGACTTCAGCGAAACCTCCCGTTCAGAAGAGATCCCCCCCTTCAGTACCGCCACCCTCGAAAATCGTCGTTCACCCATTCCGGATCCTTTAGTCGTAATTTAAAAAAGGAAAACACTACACCGGCAGAGCTTCATCGTCAAAACTCAGATGTATTTTCCGTAAAAACCGATGCACCTGCAAAATAAGAACTGTCAATCCACAACATCGAGCAGTTCATCCCGCGGAAGTTCCGTGTTGCTTCTGATTTCAAAGAACTGTCAATCCACAACAAGGCGTGACTTGGTACGCGGCGGACAAATGTTGCTTCTGATTTCAAAGAACTGTCAATCCACAACGGTAATCTGATCGTAACCACGGGGGCCAACGTTGCTTCTGATTTCAAAGAACTGTCAATCCACAACGACAGATAACGAGCTATTGACAGCAATCTTGTTGCTTCTGATTTCAAAGAACTGTCAATCCACAACTACCATGCGGGGTTGACTAGATAAGGGTCTGTTGCTTCTGATTTCAAAGAACTGTCAATCCACAACGTGGTAACGGTTACGGTGAAAGAGAGCGATGTTGCTTCTGATTTCAAAGAACTGTCAATCCACAACCGCGCAATGAGTTTTTTAAACAAGGGTTGGGTTGCTTCTGATTTCAAAGAACTGTCAATCCACAACGTGATCGATCTTGCGGTCGGTGCCGTGGGTGTTGCTTCTGATTTCAAAGAACTGTCAATCCACAACTGCGACGAGCAGATTAAACGGCTCGATTTGTTGCTTCTGATTTCAAAGAACTGTCAATCCACAACCCGTATTTCGCTTCTGAGCGCGTTTCTCTTGTTGCTTCTGATTTCAAAGAACTGTCAATCCACAACTCGCCGGAGCTGATGGCCGAGTGCAGCCGCGTTGCTTCTGATTTCAAAGAACTGTCAATCCACAACGTCAGGGCGTAGAGGGGTCGGGGAGTAAAGGTTGCTTCTGATTTCAAAGAACTGTCAATCCACAACCTCGCCTCGCCGATCTCGACTATAAAATTTGTTGCTTCTGATTTCAAAGAACTGTCAATCCACAACCAAGCACCACTACGAGAAGGTGAAAAAGTAGTTGCTTCTGATTTCAAAGAACTGTCAATCCACAACAATTGAGAAGTCGGTAAAATATTTCAGTTTGTTGCTTCTGATTTCAAAGAACTGTCAATCCACAACTGCGTTGGCCTCGCGCCGGCGCTTGCGCTGTTGCTTCTGATTTCAAAGAACTGTCAATCCACAACCCGCCTCAAGATCATGGACTCCATCCGCGAGTTGCTTCTGATTTCAAAGAACTGTCAATCCACAACATAGTCGCCATAACCCCCTATTTCCCAAGGAACTACCGCCTGTAGCCCCAAAGAAAATCGGCATGGGTTCAACCATGAAGTAAATTTACAGTTCATTTTCTGCATTCTACTGATGATCTCCCTTTCCGCCAGTCAGAAAAATTCCAACTGGCTCGGTTTCGGGGGAACCGGTATTGCCGCCTTCCCCCAGAAATTAATGATATTACCATATTGTTTGTCCGTAATCCTCATAATGCTGACCTGGCCTTTCGAGGGGATCAGTTTTTTGACCCGCTTCGTATGCACATCGGCGCTTTCCGTACTGCCGCAATGCCGGGTGTAGACCGAATACTGCATCATGGTGAAGCCGTCGCCCAATAACCGCTTGCGGAACACGGCAGCGTCGTGACGCTCCTTTTTCGTGTTCGTCGGCAGATCGAAGAATACAAACAGCCACATGATTTTATATGCGTTAAGCCGCACCTCCGACATTTTCCACCGCCTTCATTATGGGATAATCCACCTTCTTCTGTTCGCCGCCGATGCATCGCGCCAGCGAGGCCGTTGTATACGACAAACCCACCATTAAGGGCCGCAAGGTGCTCGTTAGATGAACATCTGCAGCGAGCAGTTTGAGTAACTGCTGTTTGTGTTCCTTTGTAAGCTCTTCGATGGGATCATCGGTTGCCGCCCATATTGCATAAACCACCTCATCCGCATAAGGGCGATAGGGCTCCATAATATCATCCGCCAGCGCATAGGCGTTGTATTTGTTGTGATGATGAATTCCAATGGCTGGATAAAGGCCGGAGCCCACCAGCGACCGGGCGACCGCCGCGCGAAGGATGGCATAGGCATAGTTCAGTAAATGGTTGGGTGCGCCGCCAAAGCGCTCGCGCCGGAAATCCTCGCCAAACAGGTTTTGCCAATAGATCCTCGCGGCCGCGCCTTCGCGGTTGTCGGTATCGCCGCTTTTAACACTGACCGCATGGTGCAACAACGCTTCCACCCCGCCCGACTCCGTCCTTTGCAGCATCGCCGCCTGATTCCTGATCTTTATCTCAACGGTCTGCTTCCACAGCTGTTTCTTCAACGGCTCCGACATCTCCAACTGCGCGGACAGCGTTTCGGCGTGCGTATGATTTCCATCGAATGGAACACTCATCGCTGTGGGATGGTGCAGCTTATCGCAAAAAACAATCGCCGCATTGTTCGCCGTCAGTTCCTCAATCAACCGAAGTGACAGCGTGATGCTATGATTATCCAGCACAACAAAACCAATATCTTCAATCGGCACCGTCCGAACCTCACCCTCCGGCTTTGGCGTATAAACCAACTGCCCATTCTTAAATGAAAGATGCGCCGCTGATTCAAAATAAACCGTTCGCTTCAACATGACTACACCCCCATAAAGTCTACTTCTCCGAGCACATTCAGGCGGAAATCAACTCCTTCAAGCAAAGCATTAAAGTTAGAGGGCTTAAACTTCACATACGGAAATTCAGCTTGCCTCCCAATAACATCACCACCTTTGGGGGTCGTCAATTTAGATCGCTTAACCTCACCACTTTTATCCAGAATCCCATCCTTCCGGTTTTGTTCGGTTATCACCTCATTCATAAAAGCAATCACCTGAGTTGTCATTCGAGCTTCTTGATGGAAATAGAGTTTTATTCCATCATCATCAATCCCCTTTACGATATACAGCCGATCCCCAAGCTGCCCCTTTGACAACTGGGTCAATTCATCTCTTGAACCCTTAAACAAAAGGGTCAACTGCCCATTCTGAACAACCTTAAAAAATCTCATCTGACCCAATTCTGAAGGAAAAACATATCCGGTTGAGGCAGTCAGGTTATTAGCGATTTTATATGCACGCCCAAACTTCCCGTTCTCGTTCTCTCCTTCATAAATTGCAAGCTGGTGATTCCCATCATTCCCCACATAATACTTTTGCTTATGCTCACGACCGCACTTCGATGAGACATCCCTCTGATCCTTCAGTTCAATTGGATCCGTGAGCGGCGAATAAACCCGGACTTTCTTTATCGGGACAGGGTCGCCGTTTTTATTTGGAAGGCAATAAAGCCCGTTTAATTGCGATTCTAAATCTGCAATTTCCACATCCAACTCAGCTTCACGAACATCATCGACAGTGGCCCGTTGTTTCTTCAGCTTATCAACCGCCTTTTTAATTCCATTTTCCTTTTCTCGACCTGCCTTTGCAATTTCCCGAACCCGATCATCCACAATCTTCTTCAAATCTGAATCGGAAAGGTCAGCCAACGTTTTTCGAACAACGTATTTCGTTACCTCTTCCACTTTTCCGGTTTTCTTGTTTTCCTCAACGCGCTTAATGGCTCCATAGAAAGTATCTTGGTGCAACGATCCGCGCGCTGTTTTCCCCTGCAGTACAATAGGCTTTCTATTTTCCCCCGGCACGATCTTCCCTCGTTTTCGCAAGAGCTTTTTGGTTTGTTTGAGCAGGTGATTGGGTGCGTAGTGCGATACAAGAACATGATTCCTTAGGGACTTCATATCTTCCGCAAATGTTTCCCAGGGCTTCTTCAGATGCGGCTTACGCGGGACAGACGGATCGTTTTGTTCATAACTCTCATACTCATGATAAAATGAAGCGAGTTTATCGTATTGACTGCGGGTTAAACATGCACAGACGACTGCATCCACGGTGTGATGCGTATGGTTATCGCGAGACTTTTCTTCCAACCCCCACTCTTTACGGCAGGCATCCGTTGTCTTCCCACTCACGCTATGCACAGTTTTGAACAACGAGTTCAGATAAAGCCGCGCATATTTCGTAATGATGCGCGTATCAACAAGTTGACTATTTTTAAACCCGGCCTTCACCTCTTCCATCAAAAAACGGCGATGTTTTTCACGCAAATAATCACGTTCATACTGCAACAGTAATCGAGACTGGATAGCACTATCCTTCGCCTCTTTTGTCGCAGCAGCCCGGCAGGCACCCACTTTCTTCTCTACCTGCAAATGAAGCCGATCTGCCTCATCCTTCCAATGCTGGACCCGGCTTCTAATTTGGTCATAGTCCTCACACTCAAACGGGATGCAGTTTTTCTTTTTTCGATTGCATTCACGGTGAGCAAGGGTTTTGTTTTCCTGTGAATTATCGCAACACAAACTTCTGGGTATCGTATGTTCAATTTCTGTCTCAGCCGAAAGCATCTGGCTTGCAGAAATTTCATTTCCGCAATAGACACAAATATGGTTTTGCTCCGTCCAAAGCTGATATTTCAGAATCTCATCATCGCCAGCTTTCCGTCCCAAATCTTTTTCAATCTGTTCAGCATACCCTTTACGCTTCGTCTCGTTCTTCTTATTCCACCGGCGCAACGCGACTCGCTTGTTGGCATCATTCATCTCACGAGCCATTTCAATATGAATAACAGTCTGGTCATTTATCACTCCCTGCCTGAGCAATTCGTTAACAACCGCCTTTAGCCGATGCATTGCCCTCATAAATACAGGGTTCTTAATGGAAGAAATACGAGGGCTTCCAAGATAGAGATTGCCATCATCAGCCCGAACCGCTGGCTTATAAGTCTCTTCTTTTGAAGGATGATACAACGATTTCGTGCGCCCCTCTGAAACACCGAAGCGTTCAATTAAATAATCAGCAACCCTTTCCTCCAACCGGGGAACAGAAACAAACTCGCCATCATGCTTATTAATTTGAGATTGAACCACCTTGGCAACCGAGTCTGAAAATTCAGATCGATCACGAAGGTCATGTTTATGTTCAAACTGATATGGACTCTTTTTAAATTCCCTAAGCAGCTCATTGGCCGACCTCAACTCGCGGGTAACTTGTGTGTGCGTGTCAATAAGGTCTGCAATATCAGCTTTCAGCAAAGGATCTTCCTCTACCGTTGTCCCCGCAACTTTTTTCAAGTTGGCAAAGAAAACCGCATGCGAATAAATCAGCCCCTGCTCCAAATACGGCAAAATCTTATTAATGGCCTTCAGGCTGAGCGATGCATACCCCTGCTTCATTTGAATCTTCGCAAACTTTTTCGCCGTTTCAGCATCCAGCCCAAGCTTTGCCTTCGCCCAGGAAACTGCGTTTTCTTCATCATTGAAAGAAAACAGCACATTCCAAACTTCGTTTAAAATATCCAATGATGATTTACCTTCATAACCACCAGTATACGCCTCAAATATTGCCCTTTGATAATCCTCACCAAAAACAGTTTTAAGTCGGGCAATCGTCGGACAGCCCGCCAGAGACTGATAGTCCTTATAATTAAAAATGGCACCCTTGTTTTTCCCTTTAGACAGCTCCTTGGAAATGTCCTTAAAATCAAAATTGGCTTTGCTCACACGGAAAAACTTTGCTTTCGCCTTCTCAAACTCCTCTTCAGAAAGAGCCCGAAACTCCTCCGACTCGCTAAACTTGATTTTGATATTATTGAGCACCTGCAACATACGGAACTCTTCAAAAAGTGGATGCGAAACCGGACACCGTTTTTTATTCGGCTCAAAAGGACAATTGGCAACCGATCCTTTTTGCGACTTAAGCGGACGCTGGAAAAAGATCGCTTTCAGCAATTTCTCTCTCAAATCAGCCGGAATTTGCTGCTTATCGCAGATCACCTCGAACTCCTCCAAATAGTGATCATCGCGTGATGTATGAACTTTCCGAATCGGCTTGCCATCCCGATAGCAATCCTCCCAAAAATATTGCCCAAGCGTTCGCTCTCCCATCTTTTTAGAAAGCTCAGCAATCTCCGTTTTGACAACACCACTTTCCTTTTCTGGCGTAGAGTCCAGCCGATTACTCTTAAAACCGCGGCGCTGCGCCATATGATAAAAAGCTCGACCAATTTTGAAGCGATCTTCCTCCTTGCTTAAATCAAGAATTTCGGAAGCCGCCAACCAACGGAAATAATAAGGATTCTTAGCATCTGTTTCAGAGGTCTTGCACCACGCACGAAACGCCGGATTTTCGGGATAAACCTTTTTTGACTGCCAATCCTTCAGCTCCTGAACAGACAAAGGTGGACAGAAACCCGCTTCGGAAAGAGCTTTCAGTGTCTGGATTTTGCGAAGCTTACGGCGGAACTTAATTCGTCGAGCCGAACGATAGCCCGTTCGCTCAGACGCCTTAGAAGACTCAACACCCTTTTCCGTCTTTACGCCCTCCTGAAAAATATGAACACCGCGATACTCAAATCCATCATCGCGCTTAGCAATTTCAAAACCGCTGTCAATTTCATCCACCACCGCCCAGCCAATGCTGTTTGTTCCCAAATCCAAACCAAGAATGCGCTTGCCCATTTTCTTTTCCTTTCATCTTCGTATTGACTAACAACCTTGAAACACATAAACAGTATCTCGAAAAAACATTAAGAACTGTCTTTTCACAATAAGGCTATATGCCGAAGGTCATTGACCTATTACCCCGCCTCGGCGGGGTTTTTTTATTTATAAAGCAACATATCAATAATCAGTATATATACTCAGCGACCAATCTCTATAAAAATAATCATATCTTTTAAAGATGATGACCATTGGACTCATAATTTGAAGATAAAGGCGGTTATGTCGTCCTGAAGGTCCGGGCGGCACGATTCGGTTCAGGGCTGTTGAGCGATGTGATGAAGCGGATTCTGGCATCGCACGCAGATGGGAAGTCGATTGCCTATCGGGCAATTTTCTTCCAACCATTGGAAAAAATACACGCCCCCGTTCCGACGAAATACGTAAAGAATTGTTGTCATTCGTAAACGGTTAGGTCATCAATACCGCACATGAAAGGTACTATTTTAATTTTAGCCGCTCTCGTACTGGCCGGATGCTCGGACCAGACTGATTCTGTATCCACGCCGGGGAAGCCCGTCATATTTGTAAGCATCCCCCCGCAGGCGGGACTGGTGAAAGCCATTGCGGGCGATGCTTTCGACGTTCGTGTTCTGGTGGGCGAAGGGCAGTCGCCGCATGCCTATGAACCGACGGCCCGGCAGTTGAGCGCACTGGGTGACGCGAAAGCACTTTTCACCATCGGCGTTCCGTTTGAGAAATCATTGCTGAAAAAGATCGGCCCGCTCTATCCGGAACTTCCCATCATTGAAACCGATGAAAAAATTAAAAAACGTTCGATGCCCCATGCGCATCATGGTGAGCACTGCTCACACGATCATGGAGAAACGGATCCGCACGTATGGCTGGACCCGCGTCAACTGGATGAGATTCTCTGGAAGATTTGTGAAGGCCTGATGCAGGCCGATCCTGAAAACGCGCAACAATATCGAATTGCTGCGGAGAAAATGGCTCTACATGGTCTGGTGCAAATGGATGCAAGGCTGGAAAAACATAAGGGCGCGCGCTTTTATGTTTTCCATCCGTCGTTCGGATATTTTGCCGATGCCTATGGCCTGATTCAGGTTCCGATTGAGCTGGATGGGAAAGCCCCATCGCCCCGCCAGCTGGCCGACCTGATTGAGCAGGCGCAGGTGGACGGTGTGAAGGTGATCTTTGTTCAGAAGCAGTTTCCGGCCGACAGCGCCAACGCCGTGGCGAAGGCCATCGGCGGGGCGGTGGTTCATCTGGATCCGCTGGCTGAAGATGTTGTTGCCAATCTGCAGCAAATCGCAGATGCTCTTGTTTCGTCGTATAACAAATAGAATTAACCACGGAATACGGACTGATCTGGTTTCAGTGTATTCGGTGCATTCCGCGGTACGTTGACTTATGAGCAACCCCATCCAGATTGACAACTTAAACTTTTCCTACGGCCCCGTGACCGTTTTGGAAAATGCAAACGTGACGCTGGCTGAAAAAGAATTTGTCTCCATTGTCGGGCCGAATGGCGGGGGCAAGACCACCCTGCTGAAAATTATGCTCGGACTGCTGGAGCCGCAATCGGGCTCGGTTTCGGTCTTTGGAAAAGTTCCAGCCCTTGGAAGAAAGCAGATCGGATATCTGCCTCAGTATACGAGCCTCGATTCAAAGTTCCCGGTAACCGCTCTGGATGTGGTATTGATGGGGCGTCTGGGACTTACGCGGAGTCTGGGGTTTTATACCCGCACTGACCGCGAAGTTGCACACGCCATGCTGGAGCGGGTTGGACTCGGCCTCCTTCACAAACGCCCGCTGAATGCCCTTTCGGGCGGCCAGCAGCAACGGGTGCTGATTGCCCGCGCGCTGGTTTCCGAACCGAAGCTGCTGTTGCTCGACGAACCGACCTCGAGTCTGGACGACTATGTGGAGCAGGAATTATTTGATCTGCTTCAGGAGCTGAACAAGGAGCTGACCATTGTGGTGGTTTCGCACGATGTGGCCTATGTTTCGCGTTATGTGGAAAAGGTGATCTGTGTGAACCGGGTGGTGCACACGCACCCGGTCAGCGAAATCGATGAAAACCTGATTCACGATATGTATGGCGAGCACGTGCATGCGGTGCGGCACGATCAGGAGCACGATCATGGGTGAGTTTTTCCAGGCCCTGATCCAGCATAGTTTTCTGCAGCACGCCCTGCTGGCCGGATTGCTGGTGAGCATTTCGAGCGGCATTGTCGGCACCTATGTGGTGACCCGCCGCATCACCTACCTGGCCGGCGGCATTGCGCACTGTGTGCTGGGCGGCATGGGCTTTGCCCGCTACATGCAGGTGGTGCACGAATGGTCCTTCATGACACCGATGCTCGGTGCCATGATTGCCGCCCTGCTGGCGGCGTTCATTATCGGCTGGATCAACATTAAAGCCAAAGAACGAATCGACACCGTCATCAGCGCCTTCTGGGGCATGGGCATGGCGGTCGGCATTCTGTTTATTGCCAAAACACCGGGCTATGGCGAAGACCTGATGTCGTACCTGTTCGGTAATATCCTGCTGGTGACTCAGGGCGATCTGCTGGCGATTGCGGGACTGGACCTTTTTATTGCGGCCACCGCCCTGCTCTTCCATAAACAGTTTGTGGCCGTTTGTTTCGACGAAGAATTTGCGCGGCTCCGGGGCATCAACACGCAACTGTTCTATTTCCTGATGCTGGCTCTTACAGCTCTGACCGTGGTGCTGATGGTTTCGATTGTCGGCATTGTGATGGTGATTGTGATGCTGACGCTGCCGGCGGCCATTGCCGGCCGGTTCTGCCTGCGCATGGGCTCCATGATGGCTCTGGCGGCCGGGCTCTGCGCGCTGCTGACCTTCGGAGGGCTGGCGCTGAGCTATGGACCCGATCTTCCGGCCGGCGCCACCATTATTGTCCTGACGGGCGTGACTTATCTGCTCTCACTGCTCTTTAAAAAGAGCTAAACCCTCGCTTTTATGAGAATTCGGTTGGGCCCTTTTTTCCAATATCCGGAAAAATTGGACCGCCCATCTGGTTTTCAGAAGAAATGAACGTTCATGGCATGTAGACTGCTTATATCTATGCATGAAATCCAAAACCCCGAAACTCAGCCTCATCGACATGGATGTTGGCCTGTTTGTCAGTTATGAACTCACCGCTGAAGCACTCAGCACGAAACTTTTCCGATTCATAACGTTGAACCGAATTCCGTTAAACAAAGTGATGGAACTGCGCGAAGCCGAAGATCAGGACGTGACCCAACTTAACCGGATCAACTGGTTCCGCCTGCGCAGAAAACAGAACCGCCTGACCCCGCTCTACACATTCCAGGCGGCGCAAAACCGCCCGCGCATCTTTATGAGGCTCGACTACGGCTCCCACGTGGTGATGAAGGAAACGATTGGAGACATGCACCATGGCTGAAACGATTGGTAAAAGTCGAATTGCAGCGGTTTCCTTCGGGTCGCCCTGTTCCTATGAGCTTTCAGGAGATTACATCATCGGCCGGTTTTTCGGGCTGATCCCTATCTGCCGGATTCATCTGGGCGCGGTGCACTATCTGCGTCTGGCCACACGGCATGAAGTTTCGCCGATCTACTTTATTATGAACTGGCCTCAATTGCTGCTGACCAGCCACCGCTCTGTCTCCCCAGTTTATATTCTTCAAACCCGGAAAGGCCAGAAGCTTTTCCTCAAGATGGAGGGCGGCTCCCACTTCCGGCTGCGCCAGGCCATTGCCCGGCACAGCGACCGCAAATGCCATAAAATGGCCGCCTGAAAGTAAGCCCGTCATCACCCTAAAGAAAAAGCCCGTCGGATGACGGGCTTTTTCATTTCCAATGGTTGGAAAACCTTAACCTTTAATCGCTGCCTGGGCAGCGGCAAGGCGGGCAATCGGCACACGGTAAGGTGAGCAGCTCACATAGTTGAGGCCGACTTTCGCGCAGAATTTCACGCTTTCCGGGTCTCCACCGTGTTCACCACAGATGCCGCACTTGAGGTCCGGACGGGTTTCACGTCCGCGCTCAACACCGAGTTTCACCAACTGTCCAACACCGGTCTGGTCGAGTGTCTGGAACGGGTCGGCGGGCAGGATTTTCTCATTGAGATAGTCCGGCAGGAAGCTTCCGATGTCGTCGCGACTGTAACCAAAGGTCATCTGGGTCAGGTCGTTGGTTCCGAAGCTGAAGAACTCAGCAGTTTCAGCCACTTCATCGGCCGTCAGAGCAGCACGCGGGATCTCAATCATGGTACCCACCATGTATTTCACCTTGGCACCGGTCTTCGCAATGATTTCCTCGGCGTTCTCGCGAACGATCTTTTCGAGGAAGTCGAGCTCAGCTTTGGTACCGATGAGCGGGATCATGATTTCCGGCAGCACTTTGATCGGCTTCTTCAGTTTGGAAACCTTACAGGCTGCACCGATAATCGCTTTGGTCTGCATTACGCAGAGTTCCGGATAGGTGATGGAGAGACGGCAACCGCGATGACCAAGCATCGGGTTGAACTCGTGCAGTTCCTGCACGCGTTCGGTTACTCGCTTGGCAGGAACGCCGAGGCGTTTTGCCATTTCAGCCTGATCCTTCTTCGTGTGCGGCACAAATTCGTGCAGCGGCGGATCGAGCAGACGAACCGTTACCGGCAGGCCGTCCATCGCCTTGAAGATGCCTTCGAAATCTTTCTGCTGGTGTTTCAGCAGTTTCGCAAGGGCACCTTTCCGGGCTTTTTCGTCGTCCGCCAGAATGAATTCGCGGATCGCCCAGATGCGGTCGCCTTCGAAGAACATGTGTTCCGTACGGCAAAGACCGATGCCTTCCGCACCGAATGCACGGGCTGCTTTGGAGTCAGCCGGTGAGTCGGCATTGGTACGCACGTTCATCTTACGGTTGGAATCAGACCATTTGGAGATCTGCTCGTACATTTTGTAGATCGGATCTTTTTTGGCTGTAGCATTTCCATCCACCACCGCGGAAACAACCGGGCTTACCTGGGTCGGAATCTGGCCGTCATAAACCGCACCGGTCGAACCGTTCAGGGAGAGCCAGTCGCCCTGCTTGAATACTTTCTTCCCGATGGTAACGGTTTTCTTTTTGTAGTCGATCTTCAGGTCGCCGGCACCGCAGATGCAGCATTTGCCCCAACCGCGAGCAACAACCGCCGCGTGGGAAGTCATACCGCCGGTAGAGGTCAGAACACCCTGCGCCGCCCACATGCCGCCCACATCTTCCGGGCTGGTTTCGTGACGAACCAGAACGATCTTCTCATCTGCATTCTTTTCGATGGCCGCTTCAGCATCTTCCGCTTCGAACATGATTTTACCTACCGCAGCACCCGGACCGGCCGGCAGTGCAGAGGTGATCACCTTCGCTTTTTTCTCAGCAATAATGTCGAAGATCGGGAACAGGAGCTGTTCGAGGTCTTCGCCGGTTACCGTCATGAGAGCTTCTTTCTGATTCAGAATCTTGGTCTGCTTTTCACCGGTAAAGAAGTCCACACCCGTTGCCATTTCAACCGCCCAGCGAACGCCGGCCAGACCGGTACGTTTTGCGTTGCGGGTCTGCAGCATGAAGAGCTTGCCTTCCTGTACCGTGAATTCCACGTCCTGCGGGTATTTGTAATGCTTTTCGAGACGACCCATAATTTTCTGGAGATCGTTATACGCTTTCTTCCAGATGGGAGATTCTTCGCCCGGCATGTCGTCGAGGTCGTTCGGCGTACGGATACCGGCCACAACATCTTCGCCCTGTGCGTCGACCAGATATTCACCCATCGGCTTGCTGTGCCCTGTTCCGCCATCGCGGGTAAAGGCCACACCGGTACCGGATTTGGCACCCATGTTACCGAACACCATCACCTGAACGTTCACGGCGGTGCCCATCAGGCCGGAGATCTTGTTGATCTGGCGGTATTTTTCAGCACGCTCGGATCCCCATGAACCGAATACGGCACGGATAGAGAGGTCCAGCTGCTCCATTGGATCCTGCGGGAACGGCTTCTTCACTTTTTTCTGATAGACCTTCTTATAGGTCTCCGTCAGCTCTTTGAGCTGCTCTGCAGTCAGATCCGTGTCTTCCTTGGCCTTGTACTTTTTCTTAATCGCTTCGAGTTCGACTTCAAAGTCATGGTGAGTCAGACCGGTGTACGGGCCCATTACAACATCACCGAACATGTCGATGAAACGACGGTAGCAGTCCCAGCCGGTACGCTCGTTACCACACTGCTCGATGAAACCAAGAACGGCTTTATCGTTCAGACCGAGGTTCAGAACCGTGTCCATCATGCCCGGCATGGAAACCGCAGCACCGGAACGAACGGATACGAGCAGCGGATCTTTCGCATCGCCCAGTTTTTTCCCCATCTCTTTTTCCAGCTTCTTCAGTTGGGCTTTCAGCTGTTTTTCCATTTCCGGAGCATATTTTCCACCGGTTTTGGAGTAGTACGCACACGCTTCGGTCGTAATGGTTACTCCGGGGGGAACCGGAAGATTTGCATTTGCCATCTCGGCCAGGTTGGCACCTTTGCCGCCGAGAACCGCTTTCATAGTTTGATCACCTTCCGTGAGTTCCTTGGAAACTCCATAGAAGTAGACGTATTTTTTCTGAGCCATTTTTTGATTTCTCCTTAATTTTTCTAGAACGATACAGAACAAAAAACGGACTATTCTTAGCAGAGCCCCAAATAGAGTCAAGACCACCTCAAAGTTATTACTGCTCCGCGGCCTGCCCTGCGCGGCAAATGGTCCGAAACTGCCCTGATTGAATTAAAGCTAAAAAAAACATACCCGCTCAAAACTCCATCAGATATGTTTAAGGCATGCATCACAAAGCATCCCAATTGAATCAACGTGGTTTCACGCTGGCCGAGCTGTTGGTGGTCATTACCATCATCGGGATTCTTTTCGCCATTGCATTGCCCGCGCTGAACCGGATGTCGGGGCAATCCGGCCTGGAAGCCGCCGCCAACACCGTCCATGCGGCGGCCAAGCTGGCACGTCAGCATGCTGTTGCCCATAAACAGCCAACCTATCTGGTTTTTCACGACACACAGTCCGACCCCGCCCTCGCCTACCAGTCCTATGCGGTTTTCACGATCAACATTCATAATCCGCCCGTCACCCAGAGCGATGGATATTTCATTAAAGACTGGGAGCGGCTGCCCGCCGGTATCATCTTTGATCCGAATGTTGCGGCATCCGATAATATTTTCAGTGTCAGCAGCGAAACATGGCAAGGCGGCCTTAACGACAACAATGAACTGCTCATCGATGGCGTGTCCTACGTCATTCAGGGCTTCAAGCCCAATGGAGAAGCCGCTTCTGCATCGGCCCAGATCTATCTGGCAGAAGGCGCCGTTTCCGCCGGCCGGCTCACGGTGTACACCCCCGGCCCGGGTAAACAAATCCGCTTCAGAACATTCGGTAACAGTGCCATCACCGACGGCCGCTATGATGAAAACGGCAACCTGACGGTTTTTGGAGAAGACGAATGAAGCGCGGCTTCACCCTTATTGAAATCATGCTGGCCCTGTTGGTGCTGACGATTGGCATCGTCTCGGTGGTGGGTGTGCTCAGCACAGCCCTGGATACCAGTGCGAAAGCCCGCGAGGATCTCGATGTGGTGAGCTTTGCCGATATGGTGCTGAACCACTGCCATGCCATGGAGGACTGGAATGCGATTCCAACCGCAGGAAACCTCGCGCTGACGGACTACAGTGAAAATGACCTGAATCTTTCGATCAACACCATCGACCGGTATACCAGCCGGGCGTTCTCCCTGAACGGAAATGCAATCGAACAATACACGGTTACCTACAACCTGAATATTCAGCAGGTCGGCACTATTAAAACCATCACGCTGAAGGTTTGGCCCGGCTACCGCTCCTCCGGTCAGCCCCGAATCTTTCAAACTGAAATCTATAACTGGAACAAGAGCTGATGAAACGAATCAGACAACAGGGCTTCACGCTGCTGGAGCTGATTGTATCCATTACAATACTGACGCTCATTGCCTTGATGCTTTCCCGGATCTTCACCGCAAGCTCCCGGGCGGTGAATCAAGGGCGGGGCCAATCCTTGCTCGATGAAACGGCCCGCCTCATGCTTGACACCATGGAAACCGATATCAGCCAGGCCCTCATCCGCACCAATGTGCCCTTCAGAGTCGACCAGATATCAGCAAAAGATGCGCTCTACTGTATTTCCCCTGCCATCCGCCGCCGGCAGGAAACCAACCCGCGCGATACCGCTCCCGTTCAGTTCAGATCCGTTCCCCGGCAGCAGCTGATCCAAGAGCTGAACCTCCGGGCCAGATTTGAATATGCAACCGGCGCTACCGAACCATCGAATACGGCTCGCAGAAAACTGATCGCCCAGTCCGATATCTATCAGGCGGAAGCACTGGAATTAATCGGCGATGCGGATTATACGGAAGCTCTGGAAGACCTGAACGGTATAACGGACCATGCCGCGCTGACCTTTATGGACTTCCGCATCAATGGCGATTCCGGCAGCAACCGATCCGGCACCGACCTCCCTCTCGCAACCGACCTGCCTCGCTACCTTGACGTGATCATCGGACTGGCTTCCGCCAGGGATGTGCGACAGGCCATGCGCATTCATTCCGCACAGGACGCATCGGCAGCGGCTGATTATCTCGAAAAAAGAGAACGTATATACACCCGCCGGATTTTTATGCCTAACTCAGGACTTTTACGGATTACCCTTTGATGAATCGCCCACAACCCAGAAAAGAGGGAGCTGCACTCGTCATTGCACTGGGCTTCCTGGCCCTGCTGACGGTCATGATCGTTGCGTTCATGCTGCAAAGCCGTTCGGAACGGCTCGCCGGCCGCGCGTACCTGAACAATGCACAGGCCAAACAGATGCTGCATACCGCGCTGGCCCGCGCCATGGAAGATATCGACACCACCTTCGGCAGCAACTACCCGGCCTATACCGCGCTGGGTTCCACCGGAAATTCGGGACTTTCAATCGCCGGAAGCATCGATTTTTCGACCGAACTGGACTTTCTGCCGCTGGGTAAACCCGACATCAGTAATGAATTCACGGCGGCGGTGAACGCGGCCGACTGGGAAAACATCCTGGTCGACGGTACCAATGTGGGACGCATGGCATACGTGATCGTCAACACCTCCGGTCTGCTCGATGCCAATGCGATCGGTGCAAGGGAC
The DNA here is from genome assembly GCA_029432775.1 of Pontiellaceae bacterium B12227. Taxonomy (GTDB): domain Bacteria; phylum Verrucomicrobiota; class Kiritimatiellia; order Kiritimatiellales; family Pontiellaceae; genus Pontiella. The sequence goes on from JAROAZ010000020.1 coordinate 105,076, forward strand.
GGGGCGGCAACCTTGGTCGGGCGCGGCAGCGGAATCTCTCCTGCTGAAATACAGCTCACCCCGGATATCCTGCCCGAACTCAATGAGTCCGCCCTGCTGGTGGACGCCGACGGAGCCCTGTCCTCCACCGACAACCCGAACCTCGCTTTTGTGTATAATCGCGACACCGCCTGGCAACGCTTCGAAACCCTGCGTGATCTGAAAGTCCTGAACGGAACGGATTACGGCTCCGTGCTCTCGGGCGGCATCTCCTCCTTCAACGTTTTCTCCCACTACCCGGAAACAACCGACTTACAGGGATTGGAACTCACCGAAACCCTCGACGAGATTCAGTTCAGCAGGGTCCTCATGGAAAACTGCGGCTTCAATGCCGACGAAGCGCAAAACATTGTCGACAACTATTTCGACTACATTGACCCCGACAGCATTCCCCGCGACCTGACGGGCTCCAGCCCCGAAGCCGTGCCCATGCTCAACGAAATCTGGATTGAAAACTTCGAATTCACGCACGACTTGATCGACCGCACCAACGTTTCCTATGAAATCAAGGGCGAGATGTATATCGAAACCTGGTATCCCTTTGACGAACCGTACGACTCGGGCGGTTATCTGGAAGTGATTGCGGCCGACCCCGGAACCACGAACAACATGGAAATTGTCGGCGGAGAAGAGTATATCCTCCAATCCGGCTATATGACCGTCGTGGTTGCCTATACCAACCTTTCCAAAGCACTCATCATTCCCCTCACGGAAATCAGCGCCGAACCATCTGCCGACGGTCATTTTGTCCAGTATTCCTATGGATTTGACTTTCAGGACAGCTTTGAACTCAACATATCTCTGGAAGCCGATGATGACGTGGAACCGACCGATATCAGCCTGAGGCATGAAGAAATCGAAATCATCATCAGTGAGCCGGTCGACCGGGTTGAAAATACCGACATTAAAATCACGCTGATAGAGGACGCCATCGCGGACGGAGTCGTTTTCGGGTGTTACGATCCGCGGGTCAACCATGACTTTGGGCTCCACTGGGAAACGCTGGACAACTCAACCCCCAACGCACTCAATGAACTGGATGACTGGGGCGAAGAGGAGGAGCTGGGAAACAAAGAAAACATCCGCTTTTACGTGAGCAACCAACCCATGACCAATGCCGCCGAACTCGGGCACCTTTCCACCGGTGACCCGTGGGACACCGTTCGCCTGTATGCCGGCGGCGACGATCCGGACCCGGTGCTCGACTATTTCTATACCGAAACAGAGACCACCAACACCCAATCCCGCTCCGGTCTGATTAACATCAACTCCCCGCACGCCGACGTACTGGCCACCGCATTTTACAAAGCACCGATTCTGGAAGGGACCGAGGTCACAGCGGAACAAGCCCTCGTCTTGGGCGAAACGCTTGCTCCGCTGGCCACCGCTGCCGACAATAACCGCTCTCACGCCGGCAAGGCTCTCTCCGGCCAACTGCCGGACTGGAACCAGCTGACCGATGCGCAGAAAGACTCCATCGTTGGAAACACCTACCGGCTGTTCGGCTACCGCGACACCTCCTACACCATTCTGCTCGTTACTCAGGAAGGAACCGACCTGAACGGCAACGGCATTGAAGACGAGGAGGTACGCAGCACGCAGCAGGCGGTTGTGCAGGTCTGGCGGGACCCCGACTCACAAAAAGCCGGCATCGTCTTCTTCGGCCTCACCGACACCCTGCGCAGTTCCATCGGGAGCGGAAACAGCTGGGCTGACATTCTCACCGACTTTGCTCCCTGACTTTCCAATCATTGGAAGTTTCCAACTCTTCCAAATTATCTTATACACGGCGGACATCATCCAACCCCGATCTAAGCAGGAATCCATATGAATATCTCCGACTATCTTAAAAACAAACAGGCCCTGGTGGACCTCGCAATCAAAGATTTCCTGCCTTCGGAAAACACCCGGCCCGCCCTGCTGCACGATGCCATGCGCTATTCCGTGCTCACCGGCGGAAAACGGATCCGCCCGATTCTCTGTATTGCCGCCGCCGAGCCGTTTGGACTCGCCGACCGCGAGGTACTGGCGCCGGCCGTTTCCCTGGAGCTGTTCCACTGCTCCACCCTGATTCACGATGACCTGCCCTGCATGGATGACGACGACCTGCGCCGCGGACAGCCGACGTGCCACATTAAATACGGCGAAGCCAATGCCATTCTTGCGGGCGATGCGCTCATGATCCACGCCTTTCAGCTGCTCGCCGAATACGGCGATGCCCGCCTCGGGCTCGAACTGGCCCGCGCCGCCGGCTCGCAAGGGGTAATAGCCGGACAGGTGGAAGACCTCGCGGCAGAGGGTAAAGAACCGAATGCCGACCTGATTGAGTTCATTCACACAAATAAAACCGCCATTCTTATTCAGGCTGCAGTCCGCATGGGCGCCATCGCCGGCGGAGCCCGCGATGATGAACTGGAAAGTCTGAGCGTCTTCGGCGAAAAGATTGGACTGGCCTTCCAGATTGAGGACGACATCCTCGACGAGACCTCCACCGATGAAGTGCTGGGAAAACCGGCCGGCTCGGATGCCGAACTGCATAAAATGACCTACCCCGCCGTCCACGGAATGCCCGCCGCAAAAGCGATGGTTAAAAAACTTACCACCGAAGCCATTGCTTCACTGGACCTCTTGCAGCGGGAAACTCCGGCCCTGCGCGGAATTGCTCACTACCTGATGAGCCGCGATTATTAGGCCCACCTGCCCCGGCGGAAACAAAGTGCCGCCCTCCAAAATCCACGCTGGAGGGCGATGCGTCGTCATCGCCGCCCGCCGAACCACGCGGGAATTTTAAAGCGAAATCTTCAGTACGGTTGTTCCTGAATCGGTCTCTGGCAGGTTCGGCATTTTAACGCGCAGGCCTTTTCCAGTGTTCGACCAGCTCACCTTTCCGCCCGACATCAGCTCGACCTTCTTCGCCTTGGCACCGGCTTGCTTAAACGCTTCCATCATAATCCGGTCGCCGTTGTTCGGCACCCCCAGAATAAAGGCATAAACCGTCTTCCCATCCTTGGAAGCCGTGTAGCGGATATCCTTCGCGGAATATTCCAATGTCAGGAATTTTTTATGATCTCGAAATCCGCCGGCCGGTTCGGCCGTCGGTCCTTCCGCTGCAATGCTCCACGGGCGGGTTTCATAAATCGCTTCGCCGTTGACCTCGATCCATTGGCCGAGTCCTAGCAGCACCTCGCGCTGATCCTGCGGAATGGTTCCATCCGCCTTCGGCGAAATATTCAGTAGCACCACGCCGTTCTTCGCCACCGTATCCACCAGCGTGTGCACCACTTTATAAAGAGCCTTCACCTTCAGGTCCTGCGTATAGCACCAGCTGCCGGTGCTGATCGTATCATCCGTCATCCAAAGATCGGGCAGCGCCTTCGGCTCGCGCGATTTCTCGTGATCGTTCACCGAAAAGCTCAGCGGCAGGTCCTCCTGCTTGCGGATAATCACCACTTCTTTGCCCCATGCTGCGGCCTGGTTTAAATAGTATGAACTGAAACGCTGACGATAGGTTTCCGGAATGCGATCGAGCCAGGAATCGAACCAGATGATGTCCGGTTGATAGGCATCAATCACCTCCTCAAGCTTGCCGAGCCAGACCTTTTCATTCCACTCCTCCTCGGGCAGATTGCCATAGAGCAGGCGCAGATCCGGATCATTGGATGCCGTCGGCCATTTCGGGTTATAGCGATAGTGGCTGTCCCACTTCCGGCCCGGCTGATCCCACTCGTCGGCATAGCGCTGCAGGTTCCGGGCATGGTGAAACGTGGCGATCGTTTTCAGGTCCCGCTTTTCCAATGCCTGGAACAATTCGCCGAGGATATCACGGTGCGGCCCGGTATCCTTCGCATTCCAAGGCGTCAGTTTTGAATCCCACATGGCATAGCCGTCGTGATGCTCCGCCACCGGCCCGGCAAAACGGGCGCCGGACTTTTTAAAAAGCTCGGCCCACTCTTCCGGATCAAAGTGCTGTCCGGTAAAATCCTTCACAAAATCGTGATACCCGAATTCGGAAGGATCACCATACGTTTCCTGATGGTGCTTGTAGATATAGTCATCTTCAATATGCATTTTGCTCGGATACCACTCGTTCCCATAGGCCGGAACACAGTAGACGCCCCAATGAAAATAGATTCCGAGCTTGGCATCCTCCAGCCATTCCGGTGCTGCTTCATGTTTGGCAAGCGACTCCCAGGTCGGTTCATATTTTTCGGCATACACGGACAGCGCAGAAACCGCAACTGCGGCACTCAGTAATAATTTCATTTAAAATCTCACTTTTGTTCCAATTGAACGGTGGTTCCTTCCAACCCCGTTGCTTCGACAGAAACCCTGACGGTTCCCTTAGATGTTCCGGCCTGCAATACCATCAGGCATTTTCCATTGTCGGTTTCGCACGTATCCGACTGAAAGTCCTGCGTGTGGTTCGTAGTTCCATTATCAACGCCGATATTGCGGGCGTCGCCTTCGACTGTAAACCTGACCAAATGGTTCATGTGTTTAACCGGCCGGCCGTCCGCATCAACCAGCTGCGCCACACAGTGCGCCACATCGCGGCCGTCCGCCGAAAGTTCGGTTCGGTCAACCGTCAACTGAACCGCAGCCGGCTCGCCTACCGTTTCCAGGGTTTGGAACGCGACCTCTTTGCCGTCATTTCGCCCGACCGCCTTCAGCGTTCCAGCCGCAAACGGAACGGCCCACTTCATCAGGCGGTCGGCACAATCCGCCAGTTTACGAATACCCAGCGACTCCCCGTTCAGGAACAGCTCCGTCTCTTCGCAGTTGGAATAGAGTTCAACATACACCAGCTCGCCCGGTTCAAAGTTCCAATGGTTGGAAAGATCCGGCCAGCCCCATTTGCGCGGACGCCGCTTATCCGGATTTTCAACGACGGCCCCCTCTTTGATAAGATAGTTGGATTCCGCCATCGGCTGCATAGCCAGGTGAACCATCGGCTCCGACTCCACCCAGAAGCTTTTAAAGAACCACCAGTTCGGTTTTTTGAATCCCGCCGTATCCAGCATACCGCTTCCGCTGGCATGGGTTGGCCATTGGGTCGACTCGCCCAGATAGTTAATTCCGGTCCAGAGAAAGACGCCGGCAATATGCGGATTTTCCAGCACGCCTTTCCACTCGTTCCACTGCACCCAGTTTTCGGTCCCGAGAATCATTTTATCCGGATAATTTTCGTGGCCCCACGCATTAAGCACCGTGCGGTAACTGTAGCCGACAATGTCGAGTGCGTCGGTGTAGCCCGAAAAATGGCTGATCGTAGGCATCACCAGATTACCCGTAACCGGCCGGGAGGAATCAGTCTCCCGAATCCATTTCGCAATGTCCGCCGCCTGTTCCGCGAGGATGTAATCCCCCGGATCCGCCGCTTCAAAGTTTTTCTTCATCTGCTCGGTTGAGAGCGGCGGCAAATCCCAGTAATAGTTCACTCCGCTGTCCTGCTCCCAGTAGCCGGTCGATTTTCCATAGTCCGGATAGGTCCACTCAATCTCATTGCCAACACTCCACATGATAATCGAAGGGTGGTTCCGGTCGCGCAGGACCATCGCCTTCGCGTCGCGCTCGGCCCATTCGCCAAAACTTTCGGAATAGCCCAGCGTCCGTTCATCCGCCACCTTCTGACCGAAATTATATTTTTTATCTTTCGGGTTATACCACTCGTCGAACGCCTCATCCTGCACCAGGAAGCCCATGCGATCGCACAGATCGAGAAACGCTTCCGACGGCGGGTTGTGCGCCGTACGGATGGCATTGCAGCCCCCCTCTTTCAGAACACGCAGCCGACGTTCCCACACGCCGTCCGGCACCGCCGCACCCACGCAGCCGCCGTCGTGATGCAGACAAACGCCTTTGATCAGCGTATGTTTTCCATTCAGGAAAAATCCTTTTTCCGCGTCATAGCGCAGATCCCGAACACCGAAGGTCGTCGCCGTCTGGTCCAGCAGGGTATCCCCGGAAAACACTTCCACTTCCGCCGTGTAGAGACACGGATTTTCCGTGTCCCACCGAGTTGGATTTTCAATGTGGAATACCTGTTGTTCAGTAAACGTTTTCCCGGCAGGCAGCTTGAGTTCCAACGTTTGGAACCCCACCGACTTCCCATCGGCATCCTGCAGATCGGTCTTCACAGCCACCACCGCATCAGCCGCCGATTCATTTTCCACCGCAACACGGACCGTCACCCGGTTTTCTTCCGTCGTCACAAACAGCCCGTATTGCTCAACATGCACCGGGTTCTGTGTCACCAGCTTCACATCGCGGTAAATTCCGGAGCCCGGATACCAGCGGCAGTCCAGATAGGCCGTGCGGTCCGCCTTTACGGCAATCACATTTTCGCCACCATAATTCAGATGCTCCGTCAGATCATAGCTGAACGGAGAATACCCATACGGGCGATGCCCCAGATGATGGCCGTTTATCCAGACATCGGAATTATTATACACCCCGTCAAAATCAATCCGGACCAGCTGCCCTTTACTGGACGCCGGAACGGTAAACGTTTTCCGATACCAGCCAATGCCGCCCGGCAGAAAACCGGTGCATCCGCCGGCATCTTCCGTTGTAAACGAAAGTTCTACACTCCAGTCGTGCGGCAGTTTAACCGAACGCCAGGCAGCATCCTTAAAGGCACGCGCCTCCGCCCCGGCAACATCGCCCAGATTAAACACCCAGCCTGCATTAAAATCTTCAGTCATTCTTCCCGCCTCAACATTGATTAAGGCAGTAAGTCCTAACACCACTGCCGCTCCCGTTTTAATCTTCATAATCTGTCCCCATACATAAATAAAATCACGTGCTATACCCCGCAATTGATAGCCACGAAAAGGCATATGATTGCACCCAATACCAATCGCGAAAACCTTCCGGTATAAATTTATCCCTCGCAGAGAAATTACCTGTTTTTTACTCTGTGATCTCTGCTGCTCTGCGAGGAACTAACCCGTAGTTTGGACCAATAAGTTTAGTAAATGGTATTATTCTGCCTATTTCGGTTTCAGCTCCGCGAAGGTGCCGGGCACATCGTCTAATAACTTCTTCAGCTTTTTCTGCATCTGCTCCAGCTTGGCCTGATATTCCGGATTCGTGGCCAGGTTCGTGGTTTCGCGCGGATCGCGTTTCAGGTCATAAAGCTGATCCGGATCATAATAGTTGTTCACAAACGGCGGTGCCGGCCAGCCCAACACCTGCAGCCGTTCCATAAAATCGCCGCCCGGAGCCATGCCCATCTGCAGGTAGCGCGCTTCGGGATCAATGCCCCACTGCTTATTTTCAATCGTCCACGGATGCTGCTGATTAATCTTGGCCACCGTCTTTTTATGTGCCGCCATCCGTTCATCAAACGGTTGCTCCAGATAACTCTGCGGCACGCGGAACGCCAGATATTTAAAGTCGCCGCTCACCACCGCACGGGTCAGGCCGATTTCCAGGTAGAGCGCATCGCGCCATTTTTTCACCGGTTCGCCTTTAGCCAGCGGCATCAGGCTGGCGCCATCGAGGTGCATATCTTTCGGCGGTTTCACGCCGCACATATCAAAAACCGTCGGAGCAATATCAATGTTCGCCGCCAGATTTTTACGTTCGCCCGGCTTCACCACGCCCGGCAGATAAACCATCATCGGAACATGCGCCCCGCCCTGATAGCACGAGCCTTTGCCGCTGTCGTCGGTGCCATTGTCGTTAAAATAAATAATCAGCGTATCTTCCGTCAGCCCGTGCTCATCGAGCTTCTTCTGCACCGTGCCGACCACATCGTCGAGCCAGGTGGACGCCTGGAGTTTCTTATCTGTAACCCCGGCCGCTTCCGCCCGTTTAATCACATCCTCGCGCGGCGGCATCACGCCTGTGATCGGCTCATCGAGTATGCCCAGCGGAGTAACCCGCGGATCGCCATAGAGCGACTCATGCGGATGCGGACTGTGCAGCAGCGTGGAAGCGTAATAGAGCACAAACGGCTCATCCTTGTTCTGATCAATAAAGTCCAGCGCATGCTTCGTCTGCCATTCCACCGCATGCGTATTGCAGCCGGTCTTCACCAGCTGCTTATCATCGTTCGGATTGCCGGCATACGCGCCGCCGACATAATCGAAGCCTTTGTCGGAAATGTCTTTGCACACCAGCTCCTGATTATAGTTCAGCACGGCCTTGGTTTCCGGATCATTCGGATCATTGTTCGGCACTTGTTTGCGGTGGCCATACTTCCCGCTGTGGCCCACGTGCCACTTGCCGATCATGCCGGTCTTATAGCCATTCTCCTGCATCACCTTGGCAAAGGTCCATTCGTCCTCTTCAATGCCCATATTCCAGAGCACCTTGGTCATGCCTTCCTTGCTGGTGCTCTTCGCAAACTGCGCCGATGAACAACGGCTGGCATACTGCCCGGTCAGGCAGGAATAGCGGCTCGGGGAGCAGACGCTGCTGGTCGCATAGGAATTTGAAAAATAAGCGCCCTCTTTCGCCAGCCGATCAATGTTCGGCGTGTGGGCTTTGCCTTGAATAAAGCCGAACGATTCCATCTTCTGGTCGTCCGTATAAAAAATCACCACATTCGGGCGGCGCTTCGTTCGCCCAAGGGCCGGCAGCACCGCCCCCGCAACCACCGCTGTTTGAATAAAACTTCTTCTCTTCATTTTTCTCTCCTGGCCAGACCACCGAAATTTTCCTCGCAGAGCCGCAGAGATCGCAAAGCTTAAATATCTGATTTTCTCTGCGTCCTCTGCGGCTCTGCGAGGAACAATTTTTCCCAGAGTTTCTCCCTGGCTCCGTTTTCAAGTTTCAAGTTTCCAGCATCCAGTATCAATACCCCTTCTGCCGCCACGACCGGACATAATCAATTTCATAGACCGCCGGCAGGGTATCATCATTCGGTAGCGCGCCGAACCATTGATTCGCCTCCACATTCAAATTCATTTCCAGGGGTTGGAAAAACATATCGTTGTGCTTTTCGCGGATCAGCTTTCCATCCACAAACCAGCGGATCGTCGTCGGGTTCCATTCGCAGCCATAGACATGAAAATCATCCTTCATGTTAAATCCGAGATCATGCCAGCTCGGATCCTTCAGATGATGGTGCAGCGTACCCTGATAATGCGGGCCTCGGAAATAATGCGTGTTCGGCTGCAGAACAGATGAATACTCATCCACCCCTGCCGCCACTTCCACAATATCGATTTCCGACCACTCTTCACGCCCGGCATGCGTCAGCCAGAAACAGCTCACCTGCGTCGAATCCATCAGCTTGGCCCGCATTTCAAAATAGCCAAAACGGCAACGGTCTTTACTCCGCACAAAGCCCGCCAGATGCGTAAACCCGGCCGGCATCTTCCGTTTGGCCGACTCCGCGGAATCCATCGCCGAGATATGCAGCACCCCGTTGGAGACGGCCACACAGTCCGGATGAAAAAGGGTCGGCGCGCGGCCGCTCCAGGTCGGGTTATGGTCATACCACTTTTCCCGATCCAGCCGGCCGCCGTTAAATTCATCGGTCATCGGCTCAAACACCACCCAGTCCTGCCCCGCCGGCGGTGCCGCGAAGGCAGATGATACCGCCACGAACAAACAGACGAGTAGCTGGAGGGACAGGCTCTGTCCCGCCCTGGGACGACACGGAGGTCGTCCCTCCACCTTCGACCTTTCGACCTTCGACTTTCGACCGTTTTTCATCACTGAATGATTACCGGCTTGGTATTTTTCGATTTAGCTTCGAGCTCTTTATAAAGCTCTTCATACATCTGCAGACGCTTCTTCTGATAGTCGCCCGCCTGCAGCAGCACGTTCGCCGAATTATCCGCATTCCAGTCGTTCCACAGCTTCGCCAGTTCCGCCTGTTTTTCCGGTGCCTTGCCCAGCAGGTTGGTTGATTCATACGGATCATTTTTCATGTCATACAATGCAGTAACCGCGCCGCCCCAGTTTTCCTTCAGATATTTACCCGTCGGTGTGCGCACGCACCAGGCAACGCCATCTTTGATGCGCCAGTACAGTGCATCGTGCGGCGAGCCCTTTTTCTTGCCGGCAAGATATGGAGCCAGGTTCACGCCTTCCAGCTTATGCCCGGACGTATCGCCGCCGCCCAGCGCCACCGCAGTGGCCGCAATATCGAGCGATGAAACCAGCCCCTTGAAGGTGCCCGGTTTTTGAATACCTTTCGGCCAGTGCACAATAAACGGCACGTGGCTTCCGCCTTCGTGCATGCTGCCCTTCCCTTTTTTGAACGGGCCGTTATTGGCATAGGTTTCATTTTCGTGGCCCGGCTTAGGAGTCACCCCGCCGTTGTCCGACAGGAAAAAGATCAGCGTATTATCCAGCTTGCCCGACTTTTTCAGTGCGTCAACAATCATGCCGATGCCCTGATCCATCTCATCAATCATCGCCGCATACGTCCGGCGCCGCGGATCTTTGATGTGTTTATATTTATCGATCGTTTTCTTCGGCGCTTCCAACGGACCGTGCGGCGCGTTGTAGGCCAGATAGAGGAAAAACGGCTCGTCGCTCTCCGTTACAAACTGCACCGCTTCGCGGCTGAGCGCGGTCGTGAGATATTCATCAAACTCGCCATAGTTATTGTTACGCATCAGCGGCAGGAAACACCCTTCGTTCGCACTGTAATGCGGCTTGCCGTTTTCAAGCAGCAGCGGATGCGCCGTGGTTACATTTTCCGGAAAATAGGTGTGGCCGCCCGAAAGGAAGCCGTAGAAATGATCAAACCCGCGATTATTCGGATGAAACGGCTCCGACGCCCCTAGATGCCATTTACCCAGGGCGCCCGTGCGATACCCCGCCGGCTTCATGCGCTCGGCAATCGTTTTTTCGGAAAGCGGGAACCCGCTGTACATATCGTACGGCGAATAGGTAATGTTGATCTCCGCACCGAAGCGTGCCTGATAGCGGCCCGACATCAGCCCCGCCCGCGACGGACCGCAATACGGATGCGTCACATAGCCGTTCTCACAAACCATGCCGTTGGCCGCCAGCTGATCCAGTCGGGGGGTAAAAATCTCCTTCGAACCGGTGAAACCCACATCCATATAGCCAAGGTCATCTGCCAGAATCACCAGAATGTTCGGCTTTTCCGCCGCCAAAGCCCCGCTCATCCCCAGAATCAGGGCCAAAAATCCAATACCTACACGCTTCATATCCACCTCTATCGTTTGCTTCCAACCATTGGAAACTCATTTTGTTAACAGTAACAGAGCGATATGTAAATCGATTACTGGACACAAAACCGCCGCAAAAACCGCAAGGAAACGGGAGGTTTAGGCAAAATGATGAAGAGCAAAATAATTACCCATCTGGCGCAGTGCCTTCATGAGAAGTAATTGACACAAAGGTTCTGTCAAAAAACCTATGAAAGGAATGAATAACATCTGAGCTGGTTTCGAGTGGCTGTAATGCCGGTTGAGTTTGGGCTTTTGATGGCTG